>JBBIHW010000046.1:7527-13219 GCA_037446795.1 Acidobacteriota bacterium | reverse complement strand
CGCCGACCGCGCCGCCGGCGCGCGAGCCGCAGCCCGCCGCCGCGTTCGGGACGGCGTCGCCGGGTTCGTTCGCCTCCCGCCCAGAGCCCGCCGCGTTCGCGGAGGTGTCGGCCGTTCCGGTGTCCGAACTGCCGCCGCCTCCTCCTCCCACGCGCGCGAGCCCGCTTCCCGCTCCTCCGGACTTCTTCGCCCGCGAGGAAGACACGTACGAGGCGACGCTGCCCGGCTTCGACGAGACGGAGATCGCGGCGCTCGTGGAGGATGTGGCCGGGGAGAGGCCCGACCTCGACGCCACGCCGGGCGATCGGGACGAGGCACCGGCGGCGCGCATCGAGCCGGAGGCCGAGGCGGCTCCTGACGAGGAGCCCGCAGCATCCACCTTCGAGATCGATCGGGCGTTCGACCCGGACTGGAGCGAGGCCGAGGAGGACCGGACTGCCCCCACGGACTCGGCTCCTGTGGCCCGTCCCGGCCCGCCGGATCTCGACGCCGGGCCAGCCCCTGCGGTGACCGCCGAGCAGGGCGCGGCCGAGCGGCCGGTGCTCCTCACGACGCTCGCCCGCGACGCGGATCTGTTCGAGGACCCGTCGCTCGAGATCGCGCGCCTCGGCGCGGGCGAGGCGCGCGAGATCGAGGTTCCCGTGGAGCTCGTCGAGGGGGCGGGGCGCCGTCGCTTCAAGCTCTCCATCCGGCTCCGGCTCGATCCGGCCGACTGACGCGGGCGAGGTCGGTGGCGGGCCGAGGAGCTCGCCCGGGGCGGCGGAGGATGCGCCGGCGTAGCGACACGTTGGAGGCAGCGGCGTGAGGCGGGGGGCGGTGCCCGTCGCGCTGTGGGCGGCGCTGGCCGCGCAGGCGCACGCGGCCTCCGAGCGGAATCTGTACGAGTGGATGGCGGTGGCCCCGATCGTCGTCGCGGGCCGGGTCGTGGCCGACGACGGCCGCCACGTGGAGCTCCTGGTCGAAGAGGTCTTTCGCGGCGATGCGGCCGCGGGCGCGCTGCTCCTGCTGGACCAGCGCCGCGCCAACCTGGGTCGGCCCGAAGGAACCCCCCCTCTGCGACTCGAGCGTGGGATGCGCTACCTGGTCCTGCTCGAGACCGACCGCGCACGCGACGGCGGAACGGTCTACGCGCTCGTCCGGGGAACGCACGGCGCCCGACCGCTGCCGGAGGAGGGAGCCGCCGTCTGGGTCGAAGCTGCGAGCCGGCTCGCGGCGCTGCAGGAGCGGAGGGACGAGGAGGCGGTCTGGTCCGCTTTCGGGGAGATGCTGTCGGCAGACAATCCGGTCCTCCTCGACACCGCCCTGGACATGCTCGGCAAGTTCGGGCGGGCAGAACCCGGTCTGCTCCCGCGCCTGAGGCCCCTGTTCTCGGCCCCGCGCCCCGGCATCCGCGGGCGTGCGCTCGGCCTCGCCGGGGAGGCTGTCCGCAAGAGCCCGGCGGCAGAGCTTCCCGACGCGGAAGGACTGCTCGTGGAGATCATCGGGCGCGCGCGCCGAGACGAGAGTCCCGAGGTTCGAGGTGCGGCCGTCGAGGCGCTCGGCGCCTTTCCCGGCCGGCGCGTCGAGACCGTGCTCCGGCAGATCGCCCGCGAGGACCCCGAGCAGGAGGTCCGGTATCGGGCCGAGCGGGCGCTCTACGAGCGGAGGGAAGAGCGCCAGGCTCCGCGCGGGCGGAAAGGATGACCCACAGCATGACGGCTCGGGCGTTCCAGAACTTCATGGTTCGCTACGGGGCGGGGGAGCGGATCTTCACCGAGGGCGACCTGGGCACCACTATGTACATCGTGCAATCGGGCAAGGTCCGCCTGTTCCGGATGATCGAAGGGCAGAAGCGCGTCCAGGGCGTCCTCGAGAAGGGTGATTTCTTCGGCGAGATGTCCATCCTGGAGGGACTCCCGCGGACCGTGTCGGCCGAGGCGGTGGAGGACTCGGAGCTGATCGAGATCAACAGCATGACCTTCGACAAGATGATCAAGGGCAACATCGAGATCGCCATCCGGATGCTCCGGAAGCTGTCCATCCGGCTCCGCGAGGCCGAGCGGCGGATCGGCGCGATGCAGAGCGAGGGCCCGCGGCCGGCGTTCATCTCCCGCCCCTCGCCCGCGCCGCGCCCCACCGTCCCGCGCACGGCGCCCTCGGGCCCGCGCCTCGAGGTCGAAGGGGAGCCGTTCGCCTTCCCGCTCGGCCCGGCCGAAACCCTGGTCGGCCGATTCGATCCGGTCACCGAGATGGTCCCCGACGTGGATCTCACCCAGGTGGACCTGAAGCGGAGCGTGTCGAGACGACACGCGCGGATCGTTCGCACGCCCGAAGGGTACACGCTCACGGAGGAGGTCGGAGCCCTCAACGGGACCTATTTGAACGGCCGGAAGCTGGTGGCCGGGCGCGCCTATTCCCTGGCGGACGGCGACCGCGTCAGCGTGGGCCTCGTGAAGCTGGTGTTCCGGACATGACCGCGCGCTCCGGCACGCGCGTTTTCGCCGCCTGTCTCCTCTCGGTGGCGTGGACGCAGGCGGGCGAGGCCGCCTCGCGCCGTCCGCTCCCGTTCGACCTCGAGGTGGAGGCGGACTACCGCGGTCGGACCGGGCCGCTGCGCCGGCTCGAGGACGTCTCGAGGGCCGTCGTCGGGGAGATCGGGGCGCGGGGCTGCTACCGGAGCGTGCGGCTCGGCGCGGAGCTGGCGCCGGGCGCTCTGCGGCTCCGTGTCACCCTGGACGAGGTGGAGGAGGAGACCGTCTACGACGTCTCCCTGGCGGAGCGGGAGGGCGCGCACAACCCCGACAACGCCCTCAAGTTCACGGGGGTCGTCGAGGTCCGCGCAACCGTCGAGATCTTCGGTCCCGGAGGCGAGCGGCCGCCCCTCGCGTCGCGCCGGTTCCACGTGGAGCAGCGCATGCGCCCGTGGACCGCCGGCGAGGACGTGATCGAGTCGGCATGGCGGCGCGTGGCCGAGGAGATCGCCCGGACCGCCCGTCGGGCCGCCTGCAGGCTCGAACCGAGCGCCCTCGGCCTCACCGCGCGTTGACCGTTCGATCGCGACCGTGTTAGAGTGCGCGGCCGCCGCCGCCCCAGCGAGACGGGGCCGCTCCTCCCGGTGAAGGAATGCGTCCTGCTCAGAGGCCACGCGTGCTGTCCGGCATGCGGCCGACGGGCCCGTTGCATCTCGGCCATCTCGTCGGCGCGCTCGACAGCTGGACGAAACTCCAGCAGACCCACGACTGCTTCTTCGTGATCGTGGACTGGCACGCCCTCACGACGGAGTACGCGGATACGGCGCGCATCCGCGAGTACACCCGGGAGGTCGCCCTGGACTGGCTCGCCGCCGGCATCGAGCCCGACCGCAGCACCGTGTTCGTCCAATCGGGCGTGAAGGAGCACGCGGAGCTGCACCTCCTGCTGTCCATGATCGTGCCGACGCCGTGGCTCGAGCGCGTGCCGAGCTACAAGGAACAGCAGGAGCAGTTGCGCGACCGCGACCTGAACACGTACGGATTCCTCGGCTACCCGCTGCTGCAGGCGGCCGACATCCTCGCCTACAAGGCCGCGACCGTACCCGTGGGGGAGGACCAGGTGCCGCACCTCGAGCTGTGTCGCGAGATCGCCCGCCGCTTCAACAACCTCTACGGCGCGGTGTTCCCCGAGCCCCAGGCGCTCCTCACGCGGGCGCCGAGGCTGCCGGGCACGGACGGGCGGAAAATGTCGAAGTCCTACGGCAATGCGATCCTTCTGTCGGACGCCCCCGCCGAGCTGGCCCGCAAGGTCGAGTCCATGATGACCGACCCGCAACGCACGCACCGGCACATCCCCGGCCGACCCGAGGTCTGCCCGGTCTTCTCGCACCACCGTGTCTTCTCCGAGCCTGCAGTGATCGAATGGGCCGATCGCGGCTGCCGGAGCGCGGGCATCGGGTGCCGGGACTGCAAGGGGGCGCTGACCGCGAGCCTCGAGGCGCGCCTGAAGCCGATGCGGGAGCGCCGTGCCGCCCTCGCGGACGACCCGTTCGCCCTCGATGGGATTCTCTCTCTCGGTCGCGACAAGGCCCGCGGGGTCGCGTCGGAGACGCTGGCCGAGGTGAGGGCAGCAATGAGGATCGGAGGATGAGCGAAGGGATCCCCGGCTTCGACGGCGCGGCCGACCTCTCGCCGGACGCGTGGCGCGTGCGGGTCGGAGCCTTCGAGGGTCCGCTCGACCTGCTCCTTCACCTGGTGCGGGTCAACGAGCTGGACGTGCGGGATCTGCCGATCGCGGAGGTGGCCCGCCAGTACCAGGAGTACCTGGACCTCATGCGGGAGCTGAACCTGGAGGTCGCGGGCGAGTACCTGGTGATGGCGGCGACGCTGCTGCACATCAAGTCCCGGATGCTGCTGCCCGCCGAGTCCTCCGGCGCGGAGGAGGCGCAGGAGGACCCGCGGGCGGCGCTCGTGGATCAGCTGGTCGAGTACCAACGCGTCAAGCAGGCGGCCGAGGGCCTCGCCGCCCTGGACAGTGCGCGGAGCCTCGTGTGGACGCGGCCCGGAAAGGTTCCCGCCGAGTTCGAAGGCGAGGAGACGATCGCCGCCGACGTCTTCGACCTGCTCCGCGCCTTCCGCGTGCTGCTGGAGCGGCTGGGGGAGGAGGCGAGGCTGCGCCTTCCCCGCGACCGCATCTCGATCGCGGACCGGATCTCCTGGCTCGTCGCGCGGCTCGGGAAGTCGGGGGCCGCGAGCTTCTCCGAGCTGTTCGAAGCTCTCGCAGGACGCGCGGAGCGGATCGCGACGTTCCTGGCCGTGCTCGAGATGGTCCGGCTCGGCCTGATCGCCGCCTATCAGCGGCGCCCGTTCGAGGACCTCTACCTGGTGTGGAGGGGCGGGGCCCGGCCAGGGCCTGACGGAACGGCATGAGCGAGGAAGGAAGCCTCCCGGCCCGTGCGGTCCGGCGGCGGCTCGATGCCGTCGAGGCCATCCTGTTCGCCGCCGGAGAGCCCGTTCTCGCTCGAGACATCGCCTCGGCGCTCGGCGACGCGAGCGAGGAGGAGGCGCTGGGCCTCCTGGACGCGCTGCGCTCGGAGTACGAGCGCAGGGGAGGAGCCCTCTCGATCGAGCGGGTGGCGGGAGGGTTCCAGATGTCCACGCGACCCGAGGTCGGGCCGGCGCTGAGGAGCTTCTTTCGCTCGAGGAACCGCACCCGGCTCTCCCCGGCCGCGCTCGAGACCCTGGCCGTCGTCGCGTACCGGCAACCGGTGACCGCCCCCGAGATCCAGGCCCTTCGGGGCGTGGATCCGTCGGCCTCCCTCAGAACATTGCTCGAGAGGAGGCTCATCCGGATCCTCGGAAGGAAGAAGGTGGTCGGCAGCCCGTTGCTGTACGGGACCACGCGGCAGTTCCTCGCGCACTTCGGCCTGGATCGGGTCGAGGACCTGCCGTCGGTCGAGGAGTTCCACGGGCTCCTCGGTGGCGAGGTGCTCTCGGCTCCGGACCGGGCCGGGGCCGCCCCGGGCGCCGGGGGGGAGGGCGGGACCTCGCCCGAGGGGGGTCTCGCGACGGGCCGTCCCGACGCGGGGTCATGAGGGAGAGGCTCCAGAAGCTCCTCGCGCGAGCCGGCATCGCGTCGCGGCGCGCCGCCGAGCGACTGATCGCGGACGGACGCGTCTCCGTCAACGGTCGCACGGTGACCGCTCTCGGCACCCGCGCCGACCCGGCCACGGATACGATCC
>JBBIHW010000046.1:2238-7514 GCA_037446795.1 Acidobacteriota bacterium | reverse complement strand
GACGGCCGGCGCCTTCCGGCGCCTCCCGCCGAGCACGTCTACCTCGCACTGCACAAACCGCGGGGCTACGTGACGACGCTACGGGACCCCGAAGGCAGGCCCAGCGTGCGGGATCTGCTCTCCGGCGTGGCGGTTCGGGTGTTCCCGGTCGGCCGCCTCGACGTCCGGAGCGAGGGGCTGCT
This sequence comes from Acidobacteriota bacterium, assembly GCA_037446795.1. Taxonomy (GTDB): domain Bacteria; phylum Acidobacteriota; class Polarisedimenticolia; order Polarisedimenticolales; family JBBIHW01; genus JBBIHW01. Next base: position 7,332 of record JBBIHW010000046.1, on the reverse strand, counting down.
GCTGCTGACCAACGACGGCGCGCTCGCCCATGCGCTCATGCATCCGCGCAACGCCGTGCCCAGGACCTATCTCGCCAAGGTCCGGGGCGTGCCGAGCGAGGACGCGCTGAAACGGCTCGAGGCAGGCGTCGTCCTCGGGGGGCGCCGGAGCCTCCCTGCCGAGGCGCGTCTGCTGCGCCGCGGGGCCCGCTCCGTCGTCGAACTCACGCTCGTCGAGGGCCGCAAGCACCAGGTCCGAAACATGCTCGAGGCAGTGGGCCACCCGGTCGTGCGCCTCGTGCGGGTCGCCTACGGGGGCGTGCGGCTCGGCCGCCTCCCCGCGGGCCGCTACCGCCGCCTCGGCGCCGGCGAGGTGGCCCGTCTCAAGGCCTGCCTTCGGGGCCAGCGGCCCGGCCGGGGTCGAGAGCGCGTAATCTCATGAAAATCCAGCCCTTCTTGACAGCTGCGGGCCGCCTTCTCTAGACTGCAGGCTTTGCCGGCACGCGCAAGCACACCCGGCAGCATGGAGGCCCGAGGTTCAGCGGGAGCCCGCGCGCCCGGCGCCCGGGGTCCGGCGAGGAGGAGCGTTCTCCGACCATGATGGAAAGCCGCGACACGACCGCCCACCCCGCGACTGCGACGACGGCCGGCGAAGGTCCCGTGCCCACGGACGCCGAGGATTTCCGCGCCGCCCTCGCCGAGTATGAGGGCCGCCTGAAGCCCCTCAAGGAGGGCGACGTGGTCGAGGGGCGAGTCGTCAAGATCCTCGACAAGGAGGTCATCGTAGACATCGGCTACAAGTCCGAGGGCGTCGTGGACATCCACGAGGTCCGCGCGCCGGACGGCTCCCTCACGGTCCGGGAAGGGGACACCATCCAGGTCCTGCTCGAGCGGACGGAGAACGAGGACGGCTACGTCATCCTCTCGCGCGAGAAGGCCGAGAAGATGAAGATCTGGGACGACATCGAGCGGGCGTACGAGACGGGCGAGCCCATCTCCGGCCGCGTCGTGGACCGGATCAAGGGCGGGCTCAAGGTGGACATCGGCGTATCGGCGTTCCTGCCCGGCTCGCTCGTGGACGTCCGTCCCGTCCGCAACCTCGAGGCGCTGCGCGGGCAGGAGTTCCGGATGAAGGTCATCAAGGTCAACCGCCGCCGCGGGAACATCGTCCTGTCCCGCAAGGCGGTCCTCGAGGAGGAGAACTCCGAGAAGAAGAAGCGGACGCTCGCGGAGCTCGAGGAGGGCAAGATCATCCGCGGCACCGTCAAGAACCTGACCGAGTACGGGGCCTTCGTGGACCTCGGCGGAATTGACGGGTTGCTGCACGTCACCGACATGTCGTGGGGCCGCATCGGCCATCCCAGCGAGAAGTTCCAGGTCGGCGACCAGCTCGACGTGGTCGTCCTGAAGTTCGATCGGGAGCGCGAGCGCGTGTCGCTCGGCTTCAAGCAGCTCCAGGAGGACCCGTGGGAGACTGCGGCCGCCAAGTACCCGCCGCACGTCCGCGTGCGCGGGAAGGTGGTGAGCCTGACCGACTACGGCGCCTTCGTGGAGCTGGAGGAGGGGATCGAGGGACTGATCCACATCTCCGAGATGTCGTGGACGAAGCGGGTGAAGCACCCATCCCAGATCCTGAACCCGGGAGACTGGGTGGAGTGCGTGGTCCTCGGCGTGGACCAGGAGGCGCGCCGGCTGTCGCTGGGGCTCAAGCAGATGGAGCCCAACCCGTGGACTCTCATGGAGACCAAGTACCGGGTCGGCGACGTGATTAAGGGAGCCGTCCGGAACTTGACCGAATTCGGCGCGTTCGGGGAGGTGGAGGACGGAATCGACGGGCTCGTGCATATCTCGGACCTGAGCTGGACGCGGAAGATCAAGCATCCGAGCGAGGTCCTCAAGAAGGGGGACGTCGTCGAGGCCGTGATCCTCAAGATCGACTCGGACAACCAGCGGCTGTCGCTCGGGGTCAAGCAGCTGCAGGCCAACGTCGTCGAGGACTTCTTCCGCAGCCACGGCGTGGGGGACATTCTCACGGGCCGGGTGACGCGCATCGCGGATTTCGGGGCGTTCGTCGAGCTGTTCGAGGACGTCGAGGGGCTCGTGCACGTCAGCGAGATGGCGCGCGAGCGCGTGGACAAGCCGGAGGCCGTGGTCTCGGTCGGGCAGGAGGTCCGGGTGAAGATCATCAAGATGGATCCGGTCGAGAGGAAGATCGGGCTGTCCATCAAGGCCGCCCTCGACGAGGCGGACGCGGCGGCCCTCCAGGCGTATCGCGAGAGCCAGGCGGACGACGGCAGCGCGAAGCTCGGGGACGCCCTGCGCGAGAGCCTGCCCGGCCCGACCGGCGCCGACTCCGCGGGCGACGCCGGAGGAGGGCAGGACTAGCTCGGGGGGCACATGACGAAGGCGGACCTCGTCGAGGAGGTGATCCGGGTCTCGAGCCTCAACAAGAAGCAGGCCGAAACCATCGTGAACACGATCTTCGAGTCCATCGTCGAAGCGATCCAGAGGGACGACAAGATCGAGCTTCGCGGGTTCGGCAGCTTCCGCGTCCGCAGGCGCCGGTCGAGGCAGGGCAGGAATCCCAAGACCGGAGACCGGGTGGACGTCCCCCCGAAACGGATCCCGTACTTCAAGCCCGGCAAGGAGCTCAAGGACCTGATCAACGCCGAGGCGCCCGCGCCGCGGGACGCCGCGGCCACCCCCGTCGGGGGGCCCCCGGACGGTTGAGCTTCCCGGCGGCGGAGCCCGATGGACCACCTGTTCACGCCGTGGCGCATGGCGTATGTCGCGGGGGCGGGAAGCGGCGCGGCAGGCGAGGACTCCTGCGTCTTGTGCGCGCTGCGCGACGCCGATCCCGCCGCCGACGAGACGTCCTTCATCGTGCACCGGGCGCCGGGACATTACGTCGTGCTGAACATCTATCCGTACACCTCGGGCCACGTCATGATCGTCCCGCATGACCACGTCTCGCGGCTCGCCGAGCTGTCCGAGGCGAGCCTGTCGGGTCTCGCCCGGCTCGCCGCCCGGGCCGAGGCGGTTCTGGAGGAGGTCTACCGTCCCGAAGGGATCAACCTCGGCATGAACCTCGGCCGCTGCGCCGGAGCGGGGATGCCCGACCACCTGCACCTCCACGTGGTACCTCGCTGGACCGGCGACACCGCCTTCATGACCGTCACGGGAGCCACGCGGGTGCTCCCCGAAGACCTCCGCGAGACGTGGCGGAGGCTGCGCGGGAGGTTCTGAGATGTCCGAGGCGGCCTGGGACCCCCCGGTGCGGCGGGTTCGGGTCGGAGACCGGCCCGTCGGCCGCTACCACATCGAGACCTGGGGCTGCCAGATGAACCTCCTCGACTCGGACAAGATCGCCGGGGCCCTCGAGAGGCGAGGCTACGAACGGGCGAGGGAGGCAGGGGAGGCGGACGTCGTCGTCCTCAATACCTGCTCGATCCGGGAGAAGGCCGAAGAAAAAGTGTTCTCCGAGCTCGGTCGCCTTCGAGCGCTCAAGGACCGGCGGGAGGGCATGGTGCTGGCGGTTTGCGGCTGCGTGGCGCAGCAGGAGGGCGCGAGGATCTTCGAGCGGGCCCCGTACGTGGACCTGGTGGTCGGAACCCGGGCGACCGCGGCGCTCCCCATCCTCCTCGACCGGATCCGTTCGGGAGACCGGAGCGCGCGGCGGACGGCGGACACCGAGCTCCGGAACGACTCCCTCCTGTTCCCCCACGACCAGATCCGGCGCGAACCGGCAGCCGCCAAGGCCTACGTCACCGTCATCGAGGGATGCAACCATCGCTGCACGTTCTGCATCGTCCCCACCACCCGCGGACGCGAGGCGTCGAGGGACATGGACGACGTGCTCGCGGAGGTCCGGCAGCTCGCCGACAGGGGCGTCGCGGAGGTGGAGTTCCTCGGGCAGACCGTGAACGCCTACCGCGACCGGCGCGGTCGGACCTTGGCGGACCTTCTCGCCGCCGCGTCGCGCCTCGGCGGAGTCCGTCGCATCCGCTTCACCACGTCCCATCCCGCCCAGATGACCGAGCGCCTGATGGATGCCATGGCCGCCTCGAGGCCGAAGGTGTGTCCCTACCTCCACCTGCCGGCTCAGTCCGGCTCGAGCGCCGTGCTGCGGGCGATGCGCCGCGGCTACGATCGCGACGGCTACCTCCGGAAGGTGGAGGCGCTGCGAGACCGAATGCCGGAGCTCGCCCTGGGCACCGACATCATCGTCGGATTCCCGACCGAAACCGACGCGGACTTCCAGGACACGCTGCGGCTGCTCGAGGAGGTGGAGTTCGACACCGTCTACTCGTTCGTCTACTCGCGGCGGCCCGGCACGCCGGCCGCCCGCTGGCCGGATCCGGTTCCCCCGCCCGAGAAGCGGAGGCGCCTGGAAGCCCTGCAGTCGCTCCAGAAGGCGATCCAAGAGCGCAGGCACGCCGCTTACGTCGGCAGGGAGGTCGAGGTCCTGGTCGAGGGCCCGAGCAAGCGGACGAGCTCGGAATGGACCGGTCGGACCCCCGAGGCCCGAGTGGTCAACTTCGCAGGGTCCACGGCGCCGGGGCGGTTCGAGACCGTCCTCGTCACCGCGGCGACCGCCTATTCGCTCCGGGGCGAGCTGGTTCGCCGGTCTGCTTGACCCCCCGGAACAGACGCGTATATATTGGCCGCGCCGAGACGTAGGGGAACGGATTCCTCCGCCGATCGCGCGAGGGGCGGGTCCATGGCCGTCGAGATGAAGGTCAAGGGGCTGATGATCGACCCCGTCTCGAACATGCCGATCGTCATCCTCAAGAAGCCCGACGGGGACGCCGTCCTGCCGATCTGGGTGGTTATTTTCGAGGCGAATGCCATCGCGCTGCAGCTCGAGCACATCGTCTCGCCGCGGCCCATGACCCACGACCTCCTCACGAGCGTCATCGGCACGCTGCGCGCTCGTGTCGAGCGCATCGTGATCACGGACCTTCGGGACAACACGTTCTACGCTCTGATTCATCTCCTTCGCGGAGAGGAGCGATTCACCGTGGACTCTCGCCCGAGCGACGCGATCGCGCTCGCCCTGCGCGTGGAGGTGCCCATTTACGTCGAGGAGGCCGTTCTCGAGAAGTCGGCGGCCGG
>JBBIHW010000046.1:0-2225 GCA_037446795.1 Acidobacteriota bacterium | reverse complement strand
TCCGTGGAGACGGAGCGCCTCCGGCGCTGGCTCGAACAGGTGGACCCCGAGGAACTGGGCAAGTACGAGATGTGACCGGTCGGCCCGGCCCACATTCGCTCTACATTCGCCATCCTGCAGGTCTCCGATGTGACACGGTCTTGAGCCGGGCGAATCCTCGCGCCACCATTGACAACCGGACCTGCCGGTCGTAGACTCGCCATCCGCGCTGGGCACCCCACATATCGGGCCGGCGTGCGGACGAAGCCCGACATGATGTGCTTGTCGACGACCCGGCTGGACAGGAGGCCGGCTGCTCCCCGGACGTTCATCGCGCCCCCGACTTGAGCACGGAGTTCCACGATGCCCGGCATGACGCTCGTCGTCGCGAACCAGAAGGGAGGGGTCGGCAAGACCACGACCGCCATCAACGTCTCCGCCGCCCTCGCCCAGCGGCGGCTCAAGACTCTCCTCATAGATCTCGACCCCCAAGGCAACGCGACCCTCTCCTACGTGGATCCCGCCTCTCTCGAGAAAACGGCCTACGAGCTTCTGGTGGACCCCGCCGTGACCGCGGAGCAGGTCATTCGTCCAACCGACCACCAGGACCTCGACGTCATCGGAGCCCGCATCTCCCTCGCGAAGGCGGAGGTCAAACTGGTTGGCGAGTTCGACAGCCACTTCCGGCTCAAGGACAAGCTCGACCCGATCCGGGACCTGTACCACTTCATCGTGATCGATACGCCGCCCACCCTGGGCATCCTGACCGTCAACGCCATGGTCGCCGGAACCCACCTCCTGGTTCCGATCCAGTCGTCCTACTTCGCCCTCGAGGGCACCGACGATCTCCTGGAGACGTACGAGAAGATTCGGGCGCGGCCGAATCCCGGCCTCGAGTTTCTCGGGGTCGTCATCACGCTGCACGACAAGCGCACGGTTCTCGCTCGCGACATTCGGCGACAGATTCAGCAGGTCTTCGGCGACAAGGTCTTCCGCACCACCATCTCGAAAAGCGTTCGCCTGGAGGAGAGCCCCGCCTACCGCCAGACCATCTTTTCCTTTGCCCCGAATTCGTCCGGTGCCGTGGAGTACTACAGCCTTTCGGAGGAGATCATTGGACGTGTCTAAGTACCGAGGACTGCCTCAGGACAAGCGGATGCGCCACGACAGCCACTTCGTGGAGGAGATCACCTCTCCTCGGGCGGACTCCATCGGCCGCCTGATCGACATCGATCGCATCGAGCCCAACCCTCATCAGCCCCGCAAGCACTTCGGAGATCTTTCCGACATGGTTTCCTCCGTGAAGGAGAAGGGGATCCTCGAGCCCATCCTGGTGCGGAGCCACCAGGGGAACTACCAGATCATCGCGGGCGAGCGGAGGTATCAGGCGGCGAAGCTCGCCGGTCTTCGACGCGTTCCGTGCGTCGAGGTGGACGTGGACACCCGGGGGATGCTGGAGATTTCGCTCATCGAGAACCTGCAGCGGAAGGACCTCACGCCGTTCGAGGAGGCCGCTGCCATCCAGCGTTTGGTGGACCAGTTCCGTTACACGCACGAGGAGATCGCCCGCAGACTCGGGAAGTCACGCACGGTGATCACGGAGGCGTTGAGGCTGAACCGCATCCCGGAGGAGGTGCAGGAACGATGTCGGCAGGCCGACATCACGAGCCGGTCCATGCTCGTCCAGATCGCACGGCAGGAGACGATCGAGGAGATGCAGCGGCTCGTGGACAGGATCACGGGCGAGGGAATCAGCCGCGAAGAGGCGCGGCGCTTCAATCGTGGGGACGGTGCGCAGCGGCGGGGGCGGCGCTTCGTGTTCCGCTTCAAGCCGGAGGACGGGTCCTACGAGTTCACGCTCGCGTTCGCGAAGCCGAAGGTGGAGCGGGAGGATCTGATTCTGGCGCTGCAGCAGGTGCTCGAGCGGTTGCTCGCGGGCGAGGGGTCGAACCAGCAGTAGCGAGGGGGGGGCGCGGTGCGGGATGCCTGAGAAAAGATCCTGGGCGCGATTCAGGTTTACATAATGTATCTTATCGGACGTAGTGTCGAGCACGCCGAAAACGGGCCAACCACCCCGTCCCCTGGCCCGCGTTGATCGGTTCTTCGGCGCCGCCTACAGTGCCGACTCCCGATGCAGCCCCCGACGAGGGTGACCCGCTACGTCCTTCGCGAGCTCTCGACGCCGACGCTCCTCGGCCTCGGGCTCTACACGTTCGGGCGCATGATGAACTGGGCCTTCTTCGTGG
>JBBIHW010000045.1:9498-13348 GCA_037446795.1 Acidobacteriota bacterium | reverse complement strand
CGAGGCGCAGCTCGCGGCGGGCGACCTGGAGGCGGCGCGCAAGAGCTTCGGCGCCCTCGTCAGCCTGCTGCCCGGCCGTCCGTGGCCGCGCTACCAGCTCGCGAGGATCGCCGCGCGCGAGGGGAAGGCGGAGGAGGCTCGCGCGCACCTGCTCGACGCGATCCGGCTCGACCCGGGCTTCGAGCCGGCCCGGCGCGCGCTGCGCGAGATCGAGGCGCTGCGGCTCGGTGCTGCCGGAAGGGGCTCCTGAGCGGGCGGCGGGGTCCCGTTCGGCGCGCGACGGTTCTTGACCCTCCGCGCGCGCGGCTCCTATACTCGCATCCATGCCACGTCTGGCCCCGGGGGTCTTGCTGCTGTGCGCAGCCGTAACGACCGGAGCCGTCGCCGCGCCCGTCGTCCGCTACGTCGAGGTGGACGACGCGATCACGCCGGTGAGCGCCGAGTGGCTCGCGGACGCCATTGACGCCGCGGACCGGGATGCCGACGCGCTGCTCGTGGTCCGGCTCGACACCGAGGGCGGGCTCGTCCGCTCGCTCGAGGCCATCGTGCAGCGCATGCTGCGGGCGAAAACGCCCATCGCGGTGTGGGTGGGCCCCGCCGGGGCGAAGGCTGCCTCGGCAGGTTTCCTGATCCTGATCGCCGCCGACGTCGCGGCGATGGCGCCGGGGACGCGCACCGGGGCCGCTTCGCCCATCAGCGCGCTGTTCGGCCCCAATCCCAAGGACGACGTGGGCCTCATCAAGGCCACGAGCGACATCGCCGCGATGGCACGGACCATCGCGGAGCACCGGGGCCGGGACGTGGCGGCCTGCGAGAAGGCGGTGAAGTCCGCCGAGGCCTACACGGACGGCCAGGCGCTGCGGGAGCGGATCATCGACCTCGTCGCACGGGACCGCGAGGAGCTGCTCGCCGCCCTCGATGGCAGGGAGGTGCGCCGCTTGGATGGGAGCCAGGTCGTGCTGCGGACGGCGAACGCCGTGATCGTCCCGTTCCAGAAGACCGTCCGGCAGAAAGTCCTGGAGGTCCTGGCCAACCCCCTCGTCGCCTACTTCCTGCTCCTTGTCGGCCTCGCGGGCCTCTACGTGGAGCTCAGCCACCCGGGCCTCGTCTTCCCGGGCGTGGTGGGCATCCTCAGCCTGCTCCTGTTCGCCTTCGCGATGCAGGTGCTGTCCGTGTCCGTGATCGGTCTGCTGCTCATCCTCCTCGGCATCGTGATGTTCGTCCTGGAGGTCAAGGTCGCCTCCTACGGCCTGCTCACCGTGGGCGGCGCGCTGTGTCTCGCCATCGGCTCCTTGATGCTGTTCCAGGGTCCGCTTCCGGGGATGCGGCTGCCGCTGCTGGCCGTCCTTCCCGCGACGCTGACCGTGACCGCGCTGTGCGCGATCGCCGTGCGCCTCGCCGTGCGGGCGCAGCGCGACCGGGTGGTCACGGGGCGGGAGGGGCTCGTGGGGGAGGCGGGCACCGTCGAGGAAGATCTCGCTCCGATCGGGAAGGTCCTGGTGCACGGAGAGATCTGGAACGCGACCTCGCGGGCGGGGCACCTGCCGCGGGGCGCTCGCGTGCGTGTGGTGGGTGTGGAGGACATGCTGCTGACCGTGGAGCCGGTGGAAAGCCGGGCCGCGGCAAGGGGATAGCCATGTTCGGATTCGAGCTTCACGTCGGGCTGCTGTTCGCGCTGATCCTCGCCGTGCTGTTCCTGGTCAACTCGGTGAAGATCCTCCCCGAGTACGAGCGCGGGGTGGTGTTCCGGCTCGGGAGGCTGCGGCCGCACGACTACGGTCCCGGGCTGTTCCTGCTGATCCCGGTGGTGGACCGGATGGCGCGCGTGTCGCTCCGCACGGTCGTCCACGACGTTCCCGCGCAGGACGTCATCACGCGGGACAACGTCTCCGTGAAGGTGAACGCGGTAGTCTACTTTCGCGTCCTCAGCCCGCGCAAGGCGGTCATCGAGGTGGAAAACTACCACTACGCCACCAGCCAGCTCGCGCAGACCACGCTGCGGTCCGTGCTGGGCCAGGTGGAGCTCGACGAGCTGCTCGCCGAGCGCGACAAGGTGAACCACCGGCTCCAGGAGATTCTCGACCGCCAGACCGATCCGTGGGGGATCAAGGTGTCCGCCGTCGAGGTCAAGCACGTGGACCTTCCCGACGAGATGCGGCGGGCGATGGCGAAGCAGGCCGAGGCGGAACGGGAGAAGCGGGCGAAGATCATCCACGCGGAGGGCGAGCTTCAGGCAGCGACCACGCTCGCCCGCGCCGCCGACGAGATCTCGCGCAACCCGACCACGCTGCAGCTGCGGTACCTCCAGACGCTGACCGAGGTCGCCTCCGAGAAGAACTCGACGTTGATCTTCCCCCTGCCGGTGGACCTGCTCCGGCCCTTCCTCAGGTCTGCCTGAGACGGCTCCCGTGGTGCCGCAGGGCCGGGCACGCCGCGGCGGGAGCGAGGCGGCCGACGCTTCGGCGTCCGAATCGCAGGCGCTGGCGGCGGCCTTCGAGGTGTCGCGGCACCTGGACCTGGTGGATCAGGTCCGCGAGGTCGCCGACCGCGTGGCGGCCTGGACCGGTGCCGGCGGCACGCTCGCGCTCGCGCTCGACGAGGAGGGACGGTCGCTCGTGCGGGTGGCGGGCAGTCTCGCCGACGACGATCCCCGCAGCCGGGCCCTTCACCGGATCCCCGTGGACCGGGTCGCGGCCTGGTGGGAGCGGGGCGCGAGGGAGTTCTCCGGGCTCGGCCCGCTCGATCCCGGCGAGAGCGCGCGGGACGGGCCGCCTGCCGGGCGCGTCTTCGCACTGCCGCTCCGGGGGGCGGGAGCCCCCGTCGCGCTGGTCCTCGCGTTCGAGCCGCGGGAGGTTCCCGCGGAGCGGATCGCGCGGTTCGAGGAGCTCGCCAGGTCGGCCATCGGAAACGCCCTGCGGGTCCAGGCCATCCGCGAACTCGTCATCAAGGACGACACGGCGGACTGCTTCAACCGGCGCTACTTCGACAACTTCCTCGCGGAGGAGCTGGCCCGCGCCCGGCGCTTCCGGGCGGCGCTGTCGCTGGTGTTCTTCGACATGGACAACCTCAAGGAGGTCAACAGCCGCTACGGCCACGCCATGGGCAGCCGCGCGCTGCTGGAGGTCTCGCACCGCGTCCGCACGAAGATCCGGAAGTTCGACAAGCTGTTCCGGTTCGGGGGGGACGAGTTCTGCATCGTGCTGCCCGAGACCGACTGGCACGGCGCGCTCGAGGTGGCGGAGCGGGTCCGCGAGGCGATCGCGTCCCGGCCGCTGCTGTCGGGCTCGGGGGCGGTGCCCGAGGGGGTCTCCATGACGGCGTCGTTCGGCATCGCCTCGTTCCCGCTGCACGCCTCCAGCAAAGAGGGATTGGTCCAGCAGGCGGATCGGGCGATGCAGCGGATCAAGAACGGCGCGAAGAATTCCATCGGGGTCGCGGAGGTTCCGCGTGGCGAGCATGCAGGCTGAAGGGGGCGCCGGCGGCGACCGCCAGCCCCGGGAGATCCGGCTCGAGGGGGCGTCGCTGGTCGTGGCGGTCGCTCTCCTCTGCGTGATGCTGGCCGCGGCGTTCCAGGCGGGCCGCTGGATGGAAAGGCGCCGCGCCGGCGGGGGGCAGCAGGACCTGACCGCCGCCGGGACGCCGGGGTCGGTCGAGGCCCTTCCCTACGAGACGGCGCCGACGGTGTTCGACACGGCGCCCGAGGCGGAGCCGCGCAGGGAGGCGGACCGACCGGAGCCCGAGGCGATGGCGGAGCCCTCCCCCCCACCCCCGGCCGAGCAGGCCGGACCCTGGACGGTCCAGGTGTTCGCGGGACGCGACCGGGAATCCGCCCAGCACGTCTTCCGGACCG
>JBBIHW010000045.1:0-9441 GCA_037446795.1 Acidobacteriota bacterium | reverse complement strand
GGCCGCACGGTCCTCTTCCGCGTCAGGGTCGGGGGCTTCGCGACGCGCGAGGCCGCCGAACAGGCCGCCGAGCGGCTGCGCCGGGAGGGCGTGTCGAGCACCTGGGTGACCGCCCGCTGAGGCGGTCGCGGCGCGGACCGTGTGGTATCGTCCTGCGGGCCGGGACGACCCGGCCCGCACGCGCGGGAGACGATGGTGAAGACGGCGGATCTGCAGGACCTCGGCGACCGGATCGGGCGCCTGGCCGAGAAGGTCGAGGCGCTCAGGAGGTTTCTTTGATACCGACTCGAAGCGGCGCGAGCTCGAGGACATCGAGCAGCGACTGACGCGGAAGGAGGTCTGGAGCCGCCCCGAGCAGGCGCGGGCGCTCCAGCAGCGCCGCTCCCGGCTCGCCGAGGGGATCGAGAGGGCGAAGGAGCTCGCGCGGCTCGTCGAGGACGCCGAGACGTTGCTCGAGCTGTCGCGCGAGGGCGAGGACGCGGTCCGAGATCTGGCCGCCGCGGTGGAGACGCTGGAGCGGCGCGCCTCCGAAATCGAGCTCGACACCCTTCTCGTCGGGGACCACGACGCCTCCGACGCCCTCGTCGAGATCCACCCCGGCGCCGGCGGCACCGAGTCCCAGGACTGGGCCGCGATGCTGCTGCGGATGTACGTCCGCTGGGCCGAGCGTCGCGGCTACGCCGTGGAAACCCTCGACCTCCAGGCGGGCGAGGAGGCGGGGATCAAGAGCGCCACCCTCGGCATCCGGGGCCCGAACGCCTACGGCTACCTCAAGACCGAGCGCGGCGTCCACCGGCTCGTCAGGATCTCCCCCTTCGATGCCCAGGCCCGCCGGCACACCTCCTTCGCGTCGGTGGACGTGATCCCCAGGGTCGAGGCGGACGTGGAGGTGGTCGTCGAGGAGAAGGACCTCAGGGTGGACACGTATCGGTCCTCCGGCGCGGGTGGCCAGCACGTCAACGTCACGGACTCGGCCGTCCGCATCACCCACCTGCCGACCGGGATCGTGGTGACCTGCCAGAACGAGCGCTCCCAGCACCGCAACCGCGAGGTCGCCATGCAGATCCTCCGGGCCAAGCTCTACGACCTCGAACGCAAGAAGGCGGAGGAGCGGCTGGCGCGGGAGGTGGGGGAGAAGAAGAAGATCGAGTGGGGCAGCCAGATCCGCTCCTACGTGCTGGCCCCCTACCGCCTGGTCAAGGACCACCGGACGGGCCACGAGGTGGGCGACGCCGACCGCGTCCTGGACGGGGACCTGGACGGGTTCATCCGGGCCGCGCTCGTCCACGACCGCGCCGCGGGACTCGCGAAGGGGGCCGGGGCGGCTTGATCCCCCCTGCCGGCCCCGGCTAGATTACCCCCGGAGACCGGGGCCATGACCCGACCGCCGCCGGACGCTTCGGAGGTCCCGCTCGACTCGCGGGAGACGGAGATCCTCAGGTCGGTCATCCGCGCCCACATCGGGACGGGAGAGCCGGTGGGCTCCCGCGCCGTGTCGCGAGACGTGGCCCTGGATCTGTCCCCCGCGACGATCCGCAACATCATGGCCGACCTCGAGGAGCGCGGGTTGCTCGTCCAGCCCCACACGTCGGCGGGCAGGGTTCCGACCGAGAGGGCCTACCGCCTGTACGTGGAGCGGCTCATGAAGCGCGCTCGCGTGACGGACAGCGAGGCGCGGGCCATTGACGAGGCGCTCGGCCGGTCGCGCGGCGAGATCCAGGAGCTGCTGGCCGAGGCCTGCCGGCAGCTGTCGCGGTTCTCGCACCACGTCGGCGTCGTCCTCGCGCCCGAGTTCCGCCGGATCGTGGTGGAGCGGATCGAGCTGGTGCGCCTCGACCCGCGGCGGGCCGTGGCGATCCTCGTGGACCGCACGGGGGTCGTCCACAACCGGATCCTCGAGCTCGAGGAGCCGCTCGAGCAGGAGGAGCTCGACCGCATCGGCCACCACCTGAGCGGGCAGTTCGCCGGGAGGACGCTGCCCGAGATGCGCCGGGAGATCCTCCAGGGGATGCAGGCCGAGAGCGCCGCCTACGACCGCCTGCTCGCCCGCACGCTCGAGCTCGGGTGCAAGGCCACCGAGGGCGCCGAGGGGGGCGCGGACGTCTACGTGGAGGGGGCGAGCAATCTCGTCGGCTCCCCCGACTTCGCGGACCTGTCGAAGATGAAGGCGCTGCTGCGCACGCTCGAGGAGAAGAACCGGCTGGTCGAGATCCTGAGCCGCGTGCTGGAGGGGGAGGGCGTGCAGGTGGTGATCGGCCGCGAAACGCCCGGCCTCGAGCTGCCCGACCTCTCCCTCGTGGCCTCCACCTACCGGTCCGGGGACCGCGTCATGGGGACCGTCGGTGTGGTGGGCCCGACCCGCATGGAGTACGCCCAGGCGATCGCGCTGGTGGACCACCTGGCGCGGGTGCTCACTCGCTTGCTTTCGAGCCCCGGGAACTAAATTAGGAACCGAGCCATGAGCGAGCCCCAAGAGGACCGCGGCGGCCCGGGTACGCCCGCCGAGCCCGAAGAGGTCGAGATCCTGGAGATCGTCGGGGTGGAGGAGGCCGGCCCCGGCGCCGGCGAGGCGGCCGACGAGATCGAGGTGAGCTTCGGCGACCTCGGCCCCGAGCAGCCGGTCCCCCCGCGCGCGCCGCAGGCCGAGACGGCCCCGGAGGACCCGTCCGCCGAGGTCGGTGTCCTGAGGGAGAGGGTGCTCCGGATCCAGGCGGACTTCGAGAACCTCAAGCGCCGCGTGGATCGGGAACGGGACGAGTACTACCGGCACGCCGCAGGCGACCTGGTGGCGCGGCTGCTCCCGGTTCTCGACAACCTGGAACGGGCCTTCGAGGCCGCGCGACGCGCGCCGGGCAACGACTCGCTGGTCGAGGGGCTCGCCCTGGTGCGCCAGCAGTTGCTCTACGAGCTGCGACGCGAGGGGCTGCGCCCGGTGGAGACCGAGGGCTGCCCCTTCGACCCGCACCTGCACGAGGCCGTGGCGACGCGGCTCGACCCGGAGCTGCCGGCGGGGGTCATCGTGGAGGAGCTGCAGCGCGGCTACCTCTTTCACGACCGGCTCCTGCGCCCGGCGCTCGTCCGCGTGAACGTCCGCGGGAGCGGACGCGAGGAGGGGGAGGGCGCGTGACGTGGCCAAGGTGATCGGCATTGACCTCGGAACGACCAACTCGTGCGTCGCCGTGATGGAAGGGGGGAAGCCGTGCGTCATCCCGACCCGGGAGGGAGCGCGCACGACGCCCTCCATCGTGGCCTTCACCGCCCGCGGCGAGAGGCTCGTCGGGCAGATCGCCAAGCGGCAGGCGCTGACCAACCCGCAGAACACCATCCACGCGGTCAAGCGCCTGATCGGCAGGAAGTACGACTCGCCCGAGGTTCAGAAGGCGCGCCAGCTCGTGCCGTACGACATCGTCCCGGCCGACAACGGCGACGCCTGGATCCGGGTCCGCGACCGGAGTTACTCGCCGCCCGAGATCTCCGCGTACGTGCTCGGGCGCCTCAAGGAGATGGCCGAGGACTACCTCGGCAGCGAGGTCACCGAGGCAGTCATCACCGTGCCCGCCTACTTCGACGACTCGCAGCGGCAGGCCACGAAGGACGCCGGCCGGATCGCCGGGCTCACCGTTCTCAGGATCCTCAACGAGCCGACGGCGGCCGCCCTCGCCTACGGTCTGGACCGGGAGGCCGGGACCGGGCGCACCATCGCGGTCTACGACCTGGGCGGCGGCACGTTCGACATCTCCATCCTGCACCTCGGCGAGGGCGTGTGCGAGGTCCGGGCCACGAGCGGCGACACCTTTCTCGGGGGCGAGGACTTCGACCAGCGGATCGTGGACTGGCTCGTGGCGCGCTTCCTCGACGAGACGGGCATAGACCTCAGGACCGACCGCCTGGCCCTGCAGCGGCTCAAGGAGGCGGCCGAGAAGGCCAAGTGCGAGCTGAGCCGGGAGGAGCAGGCCCAGATCAACCTTCCGTTCATCAGCGCCGACGAGGCGGGCGCCCGCCACCTGCTGACCGTCCTCGCCCGCACCGAGTTCGAGGCGCTCGTGGACGACCTCATCGAGAAGACCCGTGGCCCCTGCCAGGAGGCGATGAAGCTGGCCGGCGTCGGGCCGCGCGACATCGACGAGGTGCTGCTCGTCGGAGGGCAGACCCGCACGCCCAAGGTCGTCGCCACGGTCCGGGAGATCTTCGGGCGCGAGCCGAACCAGCAGATCAACCCCGACGAGGTGGTCGGCGTCGGGGCCGCGGTCCAGGCGGCGATCCTGCGCGGGGACGTCACGGACATGGTGCTGCTGGATGTGACGCCCCTGTCGCTCGGGATCGAGACCAAGGGGGGGATGTTCACCAAGGTCATCGAGCGCAACTCGACGATCCCCACCCGCAAGTCCCGGATCTTCACCACGGTCACGGACAACCAGAGCAAGGTGGAGATCCATGTCCTGCAGGGCGAGCGGGAGATCGCCGCGCACAACAAGTCGCTGGGGCGGTTCGAGCTGGTGGGCATTCCGCCGGCCCCCCGGGGCGTCCCGCAGGTCGAGGTCACCTTCGACATCGACTCCAACGGGATCGTCAGCGTCCAGGCGAAGGATCTGACCACGCAGCGCGAGCAGCGGATCCTCGTGACGCCGAGCGGGGGGCTCAGCGAGGAGGAGATCCAGGAGATCCTCGACGACGCGCGCAAGCACGCGGAGGAGGACAAGCGCCGGGCCGAGTTCATCCGCGTCCGGTCGCGGCTCGAGGGGCTCGTGGAGAGCAACCAGCGGGCGTTCGTGGAGTTCGGCTCGATCCTCCCGCCCGAGCAGCAGCGCAGCGTCCGGAGGATCCTCGAGGCCGCCCGCAAGGCGCTCGACAGCGGCAGCGTCGCCGAGTGCACGCAGGCCCTCGAACGGATGGCGGAGGCGCAGCGGGCGCTCGCCGAGGTTATCCTGTACGACCCAGGGGCGGTCCGGCGGGAGGAGCCGGTCGTCCCGGATGCGGAAGGAGTGCAGGAGACCTGAAGGGTTGGCCCGGCGCGACTACTACGAGGTCCTCGGCGTGGGGCGAGCCGCCGACGCCGAGGCGATCAAGAAGGCCTACCGGAAGCTCGCGCTCAAGTACCACCCGGACCGCAACCCCGGCGATCCGGAGGCCGAGGAGCGCTTCAAGGAGGCGGCCGAGGCCTACGCGGTCCTCTCGGACCCCGACAAGCGCCGCCGCTACGACCTGTACGGTCACGAGGGGCTCGGCGCGGAGCCCGTCTTCCCCGGGTTCGACGCGGACATCTTCGCGGAGTTCAGCGACATCCTCGGAGACCTGTTCGGCTTCGGCGGCCTGTTCGGCGAGCGGAGGCGGGCGCGCCGTCGCCGGGGCGAGGACCTGCGCTACGACCTGGAGATCGAGTTCGAGGAGGCGGTCCGCGGCCTCGAGACGCGCATCCAGGTGCCGCGGCTCGAGCCGTGCCCGGCCTGCCGCGGCAGCGGGGCGGCCGAGCGGGGAGTGTCCGCCTGCCCCCAGTGTCGCGGCCGGGGCCAGGTGGCCTTCCGGCAGGGCTTCTTCACCGTCGCCCGCACGTGCGGGCGGTGCGGTGGGGCGGGACGCCTCGTCGTCAAGCCCTGCCCGACCTGCCGCGGGGCGGGCAGGGTCGAGCGCGAGCGGACGCTGGTCGTGCGGATCCCTCCGGGGGTGTCCGACGGGACGCGCCTGCGGCTCGCGAGGGAGGGGGAGGCCGGCCCGGAGGGGGCGCCTCCCGGCGACCTCTACGTCGTGCTCCACGTGCGCGAGCATCCGGTCTTCCGCCGGCAGGGGCAGGACATTCTGTGCGAGGTCCCGGTCAGCTTTCCGCAGGCGGCGCTCGGGGCCCGCGTCGAGGTGCCGACGCTCGAAGGCCCCGAGCTTCTCGAGATCCCGCCGGGCACGCAGTCCGGCGCCGTCTTCCGGCTGGCGGGCCGCGGGGCGCCCTCCCTCGACGGCCGCACCCGCGGCGACCAGATCGTCACCGTCTTCGTCCGGACTCCGACGCACCTGACGGCCGAGCAGCGGCAACTGCTCGAGAAGCTCGCCGAGCTCGAGGGATCGGGCACGCGGGAGCGGTCGCTGTTCGACCGGGTGAAGGACATCCTGGGTTGACCCGCTGGGCGGCACTCGAGCTGGAGATCGCGGCCGGGCTCGAAGAAGAGCTGCTGGGCTCGCTCGCCGGCGCGAGCCTCGGCGCCGAGTCGGTCCCGGGCCCCGACGGGCGCAGCGTCCTCCGCGTCTACTTCGCGTCGTCGGATGCCGCGGTCGCGGCGCGCGAGCGCCTGCGGGAGCGGCTCGCGAGAGGGGCCTCGGACCCGGCAGCGGTGTCGGCGCGCGTGGTCCCGGTGGCCGACGGGATGTGGGCGGAGCGCTACGCGGCCTCGCTTCTTCCGTTCCCCGTCGGTCGCAGATTCGTCGTCGTGCCGGGAGCGCTCCCGCCCGATCTCGGCGGTCGCGAGGCGATCCGGATCGTGCCGGGTGCGGCGTTCGGCACCGGCGAGCACCCGACGACGCGCCTGGCGATCGAGGCGCTCGAGCGGAGCGTGCTGCCGGGCGATCGCTGGCTCGACGTGGGCACGGGGACGGGGATCCTCGCCGTCGCGGCGGTGCGGTGCGGCGCCGGTTTCGTGGCGGCCTGCGACACCGATCCCGCCGCGGTCGAGGTGGCGCGGGACACGCTCGCCGCCAACGGAGTCTCGGGTGCCGTCGAGCTGCGGGCCGGACCGGCGAGCCAGTTCGCGGGGTCGCGCCTCGACGGTGTCGTGGCCAACCTCGGCCCGCACGAGCTGTCCGGGGAAGCCGCCGATCTCGCGGCCGCGCTCCGGCCCGGGGGCCTGTTGCTCGCGACGGGATTCCTCGACGTCCAGCGGGAGGAGGTGGAGCGAGCGCTCGCGAGGCGAGGGCTTCGCCCGCAGCGAAGCCGCCGCAGCGGCGAGTGGGGCCTCCTCGAGGCGAGGCGGATGTCGCCGTGACGGGACGGGTGTGGCGAGCCTACGCGCCGGCGATCCCGGGCCCCGGCGCCCTCGTCGAACTGAGCCAGGAGGAGTCGCACCACGTCGCCCGCGTCCTGCGCCTGCGCGCAGGCGACGGGCTCGCGGTCTTCGACGGCGAGGGGCGCGAGTTCGCGGCCAGGGTGGCCTCCACCGGGCGGCGCGTGAGCGTGAGCGTCGGCGAGCCCGTCCGGGGCCGGGCGGATCCGGAGCTGTCCGTCACGCTCTGGCAGGGGCTCTGCCGTCCCGAGCGGATGGACTGGGTCGTGCAAAAGGCGACGGAGATCGGGGCGGCCGCCCTCGTCCCCTTCGACGCCGGCCGGTCGGAGACGGGCAGGGTGGCGAGGCCTCGCCTCGAGCGCTGGCGGCGGATCGCCCTGGAGGCCGCCAAGCAGAGCGGCCGGCGCGTCGTGCCGCGCGTTGGGGACGTGGTGTCGCTTCCCCCGTCTCCTCCCGCGGGGGTCGAGGCCCTGCTCCTTCAGCCCGGCTCCGAGCCGATCTCGGTCCGCCTCCGAGGTCCCCGTCCCGTCGCGCTATGGGTCGCGGCTGGACCCGAGGGCGGCTTCACGGCCGGCGAGCTGCGACAGCTCGCCGGGGCGGGCTGGAGAGCCTGCTCCCTGGGGCCGAGGACGCTGAGGGCGGAGACCGCGGGCCCGATCGCCCTCGCCCTCGCGCTGTACGCCTGGGACGACCTCGGAAACCGCGCGTCGCGGGGCGGCGAGGCTCGAGGTTGACTCCCCCGGGGTCGCTTCCTAGATTCCACCGCGGCGGCCGGCGGTTTCCGAGACGGACCCGGCGAGAGCAGCCCGGCCGGGAGGCGAGCCGTGCACATCAACGACCTGCTCAAGATCGCCACCGAGCGGGGGGCCTCCGACCTCCACCTCAAGGTGGGCAGCCATCCGGTCCTCCGCATCGACGGCCGGCTCGTCCCCCTCACCGACCAGAAGCGCATGATGCAGGAGGACACCATCGCGATGGCCTTCAGCATCATGAGCGCGCGGCAGAAGCAGAAGTTCAAGGACAACTTCGAGATTGACATGGCCTACTCGGTGCCCGGGCTCGGCCGGTTCCGGTGCAACGTGTTCCAGCAGCGGGGGACGGTGGGCCTCGTCCTGCGCGTCATCCCCGTGCGGATCCTCAACGTCCGGGACCTGTACCTGCCGCCGGTCCTGGAGCAGATCGCCGGCGAGAAGCGCGGCCTGATCCTGGTGACAGGGACCACGGGGTCGGGCAAGTCCACGACGCTGGCGGCGATGATCGACCACATCAACTCCACCCGCACCGAGCACATCATGACCATCGAGGACCCGATCGAGTTCCTCCACCGGGACAAGAAGAGCCTGGTCAACCAGCGCGAGGTCGAGGTGGACACCAAGTCGTTCGCCTACGCCCTGCGATCCGCGCTGCGGCAGGACCCCGACGTGGTCCTGGTGGGCGAGATGCGGGACTACGAGACGATCGAGACCGCGCTCACCGCCGCCGAGACCGGACACCTGGTCCTGTCCACCCTCCACACCCTGGACGCGACCGAGACCGTCAACCGCATCATTTCCGTGTTCCCGCCCCACCAGCAGAAGCAGATCCGCCTGCAGCTCGCTGCCGTCCTGAAGTCCGTCATCTCCATGCGGCTCGTTCCGCGGGCGGACGGGCGGGGGCGGGTGCCCGCGGTGGAGGTTCTGGTGTCCACCGCGTACATCCGGGACTGCATCGAGAACAAGGAGAAGACCAAGCTCATCCGGGACGCGATCGCGCAGGGGACGTCCCAGTACGGGATGCAGACCTTCGACCAGTCGCTCTACAACCTGTACCGGCAGGAGCTGATCTCCTACGAGGAGGCGCTGCGGCAGGCCACGAACCCCGACGAGTTCAAGCTCCGCGTCGCCGGCATCCAGTCCACGTCCGACCTCGCCCACGAGCAGATGGAGGCCACGCTCCACCGGGCCGACGGCGGCGGGGCGGCGTCCCCCGGCTCGCCGTTCGAGTTCTCGAGCTAAGCTCGATGGCGTGAGCGAGGGGCGCGAGCCGGGCCGTTCGAGGAGGCGACCGAAGAGCACGGCGAGCCCCCTCGATCGGGCCCTGCGCCTCCTCGCCCGCAGGCCGCGAACCCTCGTCGAGGTCCGCCGCGAGCTCTTGCGGAGCGGCGTCGAGCCGGTGGAGGTCGAGCGGGTGGTCGGGAGGCTCGCCGAGCGGGGCCTTCTCGACGACGCGGCCCTCGCCCGGGACTTCATCGCCACGCGCAGCACCCGCCTCGGCCACGGGCGCCTGCGGCTGCTCGCGGACCTCGAGCGGCGGGGCGTGGCCCCGGAAGTGGCTGCAGCCGCCTGGGCCGACCTCGTGCGCAGCGGCGAGGTGGATCCTCTGGACGCGGCGCGGTGCGCCGCGCGCCGGGCCGTGGCGAGGCTCGGGGGCTGTCTCGACCGGCGCTCCTACGCGCGCGTGTACAATGCCCTGCTCCGGC
>JBBIHW010000044.1:13117-13371 GCA_037446795.1 Acidobacteriota bacterium | reverse complement strand
CCGGCGATCTCGGGCACGTCGGCGACGGGGGCCGGAAGCGCGCGGCGCGCCTCGGCGGGTCCAACGGCCCGCCGCGGCACCGCGTCGAGCCGGCCCTCGAGGGGCTTGCGCAGAGAGGCGTCGAGAACGACGCGCAGCCTTTGCCCGACCGACAGGCGCGGCAGCGCCTCGCCGGGGAGCAACGCGACGACCTCGAAGCGGGGAGGCCAGGGTGCGACGGACAGCAGCGGCTCGCCCGCGGCCACCGCCCGGCC
>JBBIHW010000044.1:0-13081 GCA_037446795.1 Acidobacteriota bacterium | reverse complement strand
GAGCGCGTGAACCACGCCCGGGATGGAAGCGACCGCGGGGTGCCTCGCCGAGCCGGCCGCGACCACCGCCACGACGTCTCCCGCGGCGACTCGATCCCCCTCGCCGAGCAAGAGCGACTCGACCACACCCGAGGCCGGGGCGACCACGTCGGCGACGCCGGCGAGGGCCACGACGGCGGGTCCCTCCGCGTAGCGCCGCACCGAGCCCGCCGCCAGGACGGCCAGCCCCGCCGCCGCGAACGCGACCAGCAGGGGATACGACCACCGAGTCCAGGCGGGTGGGAGGCGCAGCACGTCCCCCTCCCAGCCCCCGCGAAGATGGTGGCGCAGCGCCTCCTCTCGAAAGAGCGAAGAGTGCGAGTCCCGAGACCTGGCACCCCCCTCGGGGTCGCCTCCCGCCTCGAGGGCGTCACCGGTGTCGGCCACGTCGTGCACTCTAGCGTATGCCGGGCCCCGGCCCGCCCGGTGGGCTAAGCTATCGCCCCCCCGGAGGCCGGCAGCCCACATCCGGAGGAGGATCGGTTGCGAACCATTGACCTCTCGGGAAGGACGGCGCTCGTCCTCGGGGTCGCCAACCAGCGCTCGCTCGCCTGGGCGATCGCCGAGGCTCTCGGCGAGGCGGGCTGCCGGCTCGCCTTCGCCTACCAGGGGGAGCGGCTCGAGAAGAACGTGAAGGAGCTCGCCTCCCGCTGGACGGACTCCAGAACCTTCCCGTGCGACGTGACGAGCGACGAGGAGGTGGAGGCACTGTTCGCCGGCATCGAGCGCGAGCTCGGCCGGCTGGACGTGCTCGTCCACTCCATCGCGTTCGCGCGACGGGAGGACCTCGAGGGCGAGTTCCGCAGGACGAGCCGGGAGGGCTGGCGAGTCGCCCTCGAGGTGAGCGCGTTCTCGCTGCTCGCCGTCGTCAACCGCGCCGTTCCCCTGATGGAGAAGGACGGCGGGAGCGTCGTCGCCCTCACGTTCCAGGCCAGCCAGTGGGTCTTCCCGAACTACAACGTGATGGGCAGCGCGAAGGCCGCGCTCGAGCACGCGGTGCGCCAGCTCGCCTTCGAGCTCGGCCCGAAGAACATCCGCGTGAACGCGATTTCGGCGGGACCGGTCCCGACCCTCTCCGCTCGCGGGATCTCGGGGTTCACGGGGATGCTGAGCCACCACCGGGAGATCGCCCCGCTCAAACGCAACATCGAGCCGCGCGAGGTGGGCGATGCGGCCCTGTTCCTGGCGAGCCCGCTGTCCTCCGGGATCACGGGCAGCACGATCTACGTGGACGCCGGCTACCACGTCATGGGGATCTGAGCCGCCACCCGGCGCGCGGCCCCGTTGCTATACTGGCCGGTTCCGATCTCCGTCCCTGGACAGGACCCCGATGAAGTCCCGGCGCATCCGCAACTTCAGCATCATCGCCCACATTGACCACGGCAAGACGACGCTGTCCGACCGCCTGCTCGAGCGGACGGGAGCCGTGTCGGGCCGCGAGATGCAGGACCAGCTGCTGGACTCGATGGATCTCGAGCGGGAGCGCGGGATCACGATCAAGTCCCACGCGGTCACGCTCGGCTACCGGGCGCGCGACGGGCAGGACTACATCCTGAACCTGATCGACACGCCCGGCCACGTGGACTTCTCCTACGAGGTCTCCCGCAGCCTCGCCGCGTGCGAGGGAGCGCTGCTCGTCGTGGACGCGAGTCAGGGGGTCGAGGCCCAGACGGTCGCCAACACGTACCTCGCCGTGGAGCACGACCTCGAGGTGATCCCCGTCCTGAACAAGATCGACCTTCCCGGGGCCGACCCCGCGCGGGCGCGCGAGCAGATCGAGAACATCATCGGCATCGACACGGCCCACACGCTGCTCGCCTCGGCCAAGGAGGGGATCGGCATCGAGGAGATCCTCGAGGCGATCGTGGCCCTCGTCCCGCCCCCGCGGGGCTCGTACGACGCCCCCCCGAAGGCGCTGGTGTTCGACTCCTGGTACGACAGCTACCGCGGGGTCGTCATGCTGGTGCGCGTCCTGGACGGGACGTTCCGCAAGGGCATGCGCATCCGGCTGATGAGCACCGGCGGCACGTACGACCTGGAAGGGATCGGCGTGTTCACGCCGAAGCCCGTTCCGAGGGAGGACCTCTCGGTGGGCGAGGTCGGCTTCCTCGTGGCGAACATCAAGAAGATCTCCGACTCCCGCATCGGCGACACGGTCACCGACGACAGGAACCCGACCCGCGAGCCCTTCCCGGGCTTCCGCGAGGTCAAGCCCATGGTGTTCGCGGGTCTCTACCCCACCGACGCCGACCACTACGAGGGGCTGCGGGAGGCGATCGAGAAGCTCCGGCTCAACGACTCCGCCTTCACGTACGAGCCCGAGACCTCGGGTGCGCTCGGCTTCGGCTTCCGCTGCGGCTTCCTCGGCCTGCTCCACATGGACATCGTCCAGGAGCGTCTCGAGCGCGAGTTCGGGCTGGACCTGATCACCACGGCCCCGAACGTCTCCTACCGCGTGACGACGACCCGGGGCGAGACGATCGAGGTGCACAACCCGAGCGCTCTTCCCCCGCCCCACCGGATCGAGAGGATCGAGGAGCCGATCCTCGAGGCGATCCTCCTCGCCCCGCCCGAGTGCCTCGGGGGGATCCTGCGCCTGTGCGAGGAGCGCCGCGGCGTGCAGAAGAAAATGTCGTACCTGTCGAAGAGCCGCGTGCTGCTCGAGTACGAGCTGCCGCTCAACGAGGTGGTGCTGGACTTCTACGACAAGCTCAAGTCCATCTCGCGGGGCTACGCCTCGCTCGACTACCGCTTCGCCGGATACCGCGAGGAGCGCCTCGTGAAGCTCGACCTGCTGGTCAACGGCGAGCCCGTGGACGCGCTCTCCGTCATCTGCCACCGGGACAAGGCGGAGCAGAGGGGCCGCGCGCTCGCCGCCAGGATGAAGGAGCTGATCCCGCGGCAGCTGTTCGAGGTGGTGATCCAGGCGGCCATCGGGGGCCGCGTCCTCTGCCGCGAGACGATCCGTCCCATGGGCAAGAACGTCCTGGCCAAGTGCTACGGCGGGGACGTCACCCGGAAGCGGAAGCTCCTCGAGAAGCAGAAGGAGGGGAAGAAGCGGATGAAGCGCGTCGGTCGCGTGGACATCCCCCAGGACGCCTTCCTGGCGATCCTGCGGGTGGATTGAGCGGCCGGGCGCGCCGCCCGCGCGAAATCGCTTGACAGGCGCCAGGGGCTGCGGTAAGCGTCTGGCCTCGGACTCGAGGGATCCCATGCGACCCAGGAACGGATGGCTCCTCGCCCTGTGCGCCGCCGCGGGGGCCGCGTACGCCGCCGACATCTTCGTCTCGCCGACGGGCAGCGACGTCACCGGCGACGGCTCGCCCGCGGCTCCCTTCAGGACGATCCAGCGGGCGGTGGACGAGGCGCAGCCTTCCGGCGACCGCGTCCGCGTGCTCCCCGGCACCTACAACGAGTGCGTCAACGCCGCCCTCAAGTCGGTCGCGATCGTCGCCGACGAGTTCGTCACCAACACCACGGACCCGAATCCCGCCCTCACGGTCATTGACGGCACCGGCGAGTGCGACGCGACGAGCGGCGCACCCGCGCCCGCGGTGCTCCTCGACGACGACTCGACCCTCGAGGGCTTCACCGTCCTCGGAGGCGGTGCCTCGGGCGTTCAGGCCTTCGGGGACGTGGTCATCACGAGGAACGAGATCAGGGGCAACACCGGATTCCAGGGCGGAGGGATCTACCTCTACGCTGCCGCGCTCGACCCGGGGACCCATGTGGCAGTCATCTCGGACAACACCATCCGGAACAACACGGCCGTGGTGGACGGGGGCGGCATCTTCGCCTTCGCGGCCGCCGCGGACGACCTCAGGCAGGAGATCCAGATCTCGAGCAACAGCATTCGCGACAACCTCGCCCAGGGCTTTCCTCTCTCCACCACACCCTACTTCGTGGCCGGCGGTTTCGGAGGCGGGATCTCGACCTACCCGGACTCGGACCCCCTCGGCGAGGTCGAGATCGCCATCACCGAGAACGTCATCCAGGGCAACTCCGTGGAGTCCAACTCCGGCGGCTACGGCAGCTACGGGGGCGGTGTCTGGGCCGCGACGCTGTACGGAGCCGGCTCGGAGACGATCCGCATCGCGGACAACCAGCTCCGCAACAACACGGCCTTCAACACCGGCGGCGGGGTGTCGGCCTGGGCGCAGGGCTACCTCACCTCGAAGCACACGGTCCGGGTCGAGGGGAACTCCGTGTCGGCCAACGAGGCCGACAACGGAGGCGGGGGGCTCGATCTCTTCCTGCGCGCCCTCGATCTGTCGGCCGGCTCCATCCAGCTCCATGCTTCGTCGAACGAGCTGACCGGCAATCGCGGCGACGGCTTTTTCGGGGGCGGCGGCCTCGCCGCCTACGCCGCGCTCCGGCGGACCGCCAGCCCGGACAACATCCTCTCCGTCCAGAACAACACGATCCGCGCCAACAGCACCGACACGCTGGGGGGAGGCGCGAGCATCCTCGCCTTCGCCGACTCCGATCCCGATGGGGGAGGCGCGACCGCGCCGGCCTCGTCCCTCGTTCGCTTCGAGAGGAACCTGGTCGCGGGCAACCGCGCGGCCAGTCTCGCAGGGGACAGCTTCGGTGGAGGCGTGGCCGTGGACCTGCGCGCCTTCGGGGAGGCTGTGGCCGAGGCCGAGCTCGACTTCAACACCCTCGCCTCGAACACGGCGGACCTGGGGGGCGGGGGCGTTGACGTCTTCAGCTTCACGGGCGCCGACAGCGGCGGGACCGCCGTCGGGACCACCTCGCTCGCCCTCTCGAACTCCATCGTCGCGTCGAATACCGGCTTCGCCGTGGGCGGCCCACCCGCGGGAGGAGCCCAGAGCTTCGCGATCGAGTCCGCCTACAACGACTTCTTCGGGAACACGAGCGGGGTCTACGAGGACACGGTCTTCCCGTTCGTCACGCAGACCGCGAATCTCTCGCTGAACCCGCTCCTCGACGCCCTGTCGGTTCCGAGCATCTGCTCGCCCACGGTGGACGCTGCCGATCCGGCGGCGGACTTCAGCCTCGAGCCCGAGCCGAACGGCGACCGCGCCAACCAGGGGCACCTGGGGGGCACGGCCGATGCGGTCCAGACCCTGCCCGACGCGAGCGGCGATCGCATCGTGGACGGTGTGGACGTCCTGCGCATCGCGAGCGCGTTCGCCTCGGACCTCGCCCTCACCCCGGCGCGCTACTTCGCGCCCGCCGATCGCGACAACGACGGGGACGTGGACGGGGACGACCTCGCGTACGTGGCCGCCTTCTTCGGCCGCGCCTGCCCCTGAGGGACCGGGACGATGACCTTCGTCAGAGCGATCCTGCGAGCCGTGGTCGGGCTTCTCCTCGCGTGTGGCTTCGCGCTCGCCCCCTCTTGCGGAGGCGGCGGCGGGGACGTGCTCCGGCTGCTCGTGGCCCGGTTCAGCCCGGACGAGCCGGCCCCGGGCCCGAACACCGTGAGCATGCAGCCCGGAACGAGTCCGAACGACGTCTTCGAGGTCAGGATCATGGTGACCGGCGTGGACGACTTCTTCGGCGCCGCCTTCCGCGTGGCCTACCCCAGCGCCTCCGTGCGCTTCCTCTCCGCGGACACCGGCGACTCGTTCTTGTGCGATGCCCCGGTCGACTGCTCGGACCCGAACCAGGTCCAGTTCATCGTGAACTCGGCCAGCAGCCCGGGGGAGGTGCTGGTGGCAGCGACGCGGGTTCAGAATCAGGCGGGCACGGTCCCCGGCGTCGACGTCTCGGAAAGCCGCGAGCTGCTCTCGCTCACCTTCCAGGCGACGAGGGAGATCGCCAGTCCCGGCCAACCATTGAGCTTCGCCCCGCGCCTGGAGGTTCGCGACAGCGCGCAGCCCGCCCCCGGGAACGAGATCCCGGTGACCTGGGAGGGGGGAACCGTCACGGCGAGCCGGTAGGGGGCGGCGGCGCCTCCTGCGGCGGGGCGTCCCGGGTGCCCGGCGCCGGTCCCGGGGCGGGCTCCGCGGCCTCCTTCTCGAGCTCCAGCAGCTTCGTCGAGATGGTCGTCGTGCTGCGGACGACCTTGTCCGGGGGCGCCGACGGGTCGGCTCCCTCCTTGCGAATCTCCTGCTCCGACTGGATCGTCGTCTCGAGCCGGACCGGCACGGCCAGCTCGGCGTCGATCCAGACCATGGCCTGGTTCTCGTAGCGGCGCGTCTTGAGGGTGAGCTTCCCGGCAGGCACGGGCACCGGGGGGAGATCCTGGCCGTCGAGCGTCTGGCGGACCCGAACCGTGCGCCGCCCGTCCTGCTCCGCCTCGCCGAGCAGTTCGAGCTTGCGGTCGAGCTGGCCCACGCCCGGCACGTCCCATGTCTCCTGCTTGGTGTAGCCGGCGCCCGCGCTCACGCCGGGCAGGTACAGGCGGACGTTGTCGAGCTGTGCGGCGACGGCGGCGGGGTCGGTCGGGATCATGAGCGCCAGCAGCTGGTCCCGCTGCGGCCCCTCCGGCACGAGAGCAGCGGCCGCGGCGACGAGGCTCTCGACCCCCTCCACCTTCTGGACGCGCCCCCCGGGGGTGACGAGGAGCCGCACCGGCTTGTCGCGGATCGCCTCGTAGACCGCCGGCATCACCGCGAGCGGGCCCCCGAGCGGGTTCTCCCGCCGCGCCGAGTCCACGTCGAGCCCGTGGGCAGCCGCCTGAATCCGCCTCCGCTCGAGCGTCATGGCGAGCCAGGTCCTGCCCTCCTCGTTCCCGGCCGGGGACAGGGAGAGCTGGACCGAGGTGTCCGTGTTCTGGCTCGTGCTCCCCTCGGTCCCCTCCGTCTCGATGTCCTCGACGACGCGGACCTCGTACCGCGCGCGCTCCACACGGTCCCAGCGGTAGCCGAGAAAGGTCCGGGAGGTCTCGTTCGGGGGAGATGCCGGCGCGGCAGGCTTCGCTCCGGCGGGCTCCGCAGGAGGAGCCGCCGGCCCTTCGGCCGCCGCCAGCATCCCGGCCGAGCCGAGCAGCACCGCTCCGATCACCGCACGCAAGCGCCGTCGCTCCATCGCCGGTCTCCTTCGGCCTGCGCGCCCGGGCGCGAGGCGAACATTACGGCCCCGGCCGGCGCGCGCAAGGCGGGATCACTTCCTTTCGGGAAACAGCGCGTTCCACCACTCGGGCTCGCCCTTCAGGTGCCGGTCGAACCAGGCCACGATCGCGCGGGACCAGACCGAGCGCTTCGCGTGGTCCACGATCCAGTGGTCCTGGCCCTCCACCTGCAGGTACTCCACGGGGACGCCCAGCAGCTTCAGGGCCGTGTAGAAGGAGTCGCTCTCGCCCGCGGGGACGTTCGTGTCCGAGGCACCGTGGGTGAGCAGGATCGGCGTCCTCGCGCGGTGGGCGCGGAAGAGGGGGCTGCGGTCCACGTAGATGTCCCTGCGGTTCCACGGGAAGGAGCCCGCGGTCGCCAGCGCGCTGTAGGAGTAGCCCCAGTACCCCTCGCCCCAGTAGGACGCGATGGAGGAAATCCCCGCGTGGGACACCGCCGCGGCGAAGAGGTCCGACTCGGTCACGAGGAGCATCGTGAGGAAGCCGCCGAACGACGCGCCGATGGCGCCCACGCGCTTCGGGTCCAGGAAGGGGTGGGTCTCGAGGAAGCGCCGCGTCCCTTCGAGGACCTCCTCGGACGTGATCGCGCCCCAGTCGTTCACGTGCAGGGCCGAGTGGGCCTGGCCGAAGCCCGTCGCCCCGGACGGCTGCGGCACGTAGACGACGTACCCCTGCGCGGCCCACCACTCCTTCGGGTAGCGTCCTCCGAACTCCCGCGACACCGGGTTCGTGCCGCCGTAGTAGTAGACGATGGCCGGGTACCTGCGCCCGGGATCGAAACCGGGGGGCAGGTAGACGCGACCGGTGACGGTTCTCCCCCGCGAGCTGACGAAGTCGAAGGGCCTCACCTCGCCGCGCCGCACGCCGGCCAGCTCGGGCTCGGCGGGCCGGGCGAGGACGCGGGCGCGGAGGCTGGCGAGGTCCACGGCGACGAGCGACTCCGGCGTCCAGGGCGAGGTCCCGGTGACCACCGCGACCGGTGCGCGCTCGGCGAGCGCCACCTCCTCGACGACCTCGACACCCGTCTCGAGCGGCGTGAAGCGGCGCGAGGACGGGTCGAGTGCGAACAGCTCGACCCGATCCCGGTTCCTCGCCGCGAAATACACGTTCCCGTCGGCGCGGCTCCAGGCTGCCGAGACGACGGAAGGGTCGAACTCGCGCGTCAGGCACTCGACCGCGCCCGTTTCGGGATCCCACAGGTACAGCTCTCCCTCCGACTCGTTCGGGACGGCTCCTTCGGGGAGAGCGACACCGGCCGCGCCGAACTCCGAAGGGCCTGCCAGGACGAGAAGCCTTCTCCCGTCCGGAGCATAACGAACCGCCTCGAGCCAGCGCGAGTCCCGCAGGCGTCGCGCCTGGAACGTCCCGAGGTGGATCTCCCATACCTCCTTCCGCGAGTACGGGCGGTCGGAGAGGTCCTCGATCTCGCGATGGAACACGAGCCGCGTCCCGTCCGGCGAGAAGACGGGTGCGACGGCCGAGGCCGACCCCGCGGTGAGCCTGCGCCGCGCGCCCCCGTCGAGCTCGACGAGGTAGAGCACGTCCTTGTTGCGGTGCGTGGCCTGCCGGTCGAGGAGGCTCTCGAGCCTCTTGATCCCGCGCTTGTCCGGCTCGGGCTTGAGGGTGACCCAGTAGACGATCGCCCGCGCGGTGGGCGACCAGACGTAGCCCGCGAGGTTCTCGAGGCGCTCGACCACGGGCTCGGTCGTGCCCTGCTCGAGGTCGGCGACCCAGAGCGTGCCGAGCTCCTTGTCGTCTTTCTTCTCGCGGCTCACGTAGGCCAGCCGCCGGCCCGCGGGAGCGAAGGCGACCTGGCTCGCCTGGACGGAGCCGCGCCACGTCCAGCGAGCCGACCCGTCGCGCGTGGAGCGGACCTCGATCCAGCTCTCCGATTCGTCCGTTCCCGGCCAGACCCGGGAAAGCGAGGCCGCCGCCTCGGCGCCGTCCGGCGAGACGGCGACCGAGGTGAACCGCGGCAGATCGAGAACGTCGCGCAGGTCGAGGTCGCGAACGGGGTCGGATCCGAAGGCGAGATCGGGCGGGGCCTCGCCCTGCGCGCCCGACAACCGCGCGCCGGCCGTCCAGTCGCCCCCGCGCTCGGGATCGAAGAGGGTCTCGACGACGAGGAGGTGCTTGCCGGTGACGAGCTGGACCTTCCCCTCGGGCTCGGCCTCCCCGACGCCGCCGCGCGCCACCGGCTCGCCGTCGAGCCAGGCGCGCCGCGGGTGGTCGCCGAGCAGCTCGACCTTGAGCGAGCGGAAGCGGGCGGTCTCGACGTAGGTCGCGAGCCAGGCCACCGCGGGCCGCGTCTTCCCGGAGGGCGGGACCAGATGGACCACGCCCGAGCGGCCCGTTTCCCTCGGCTCCCAGCGGAGGACGGTTTGCCCGAGCCAAGGTACGGCGGCCCCCTTCTCGGGGCGCAACGAGAAGCGCGGGTAGCGGGTCTCCTCGAGCAGCTCCTCGAACCCGTAGGAGCCTGGCTTCTCCTCGTGGAAGAGCGGCAGGCTCGTCTCGGCCGGGCCGAGCAGCAGCCAGACCGGTACGACGCGCGCTGCGGGCGGCTCCGCCGTCCTTTTCCGGCCTGTCGGGCCGACCTCGGCCTTCGCGCTCGCGACGACCAGGAGGAGCGCGCACAGCAAGGTGACGATCGGCCGGTTTCTGCACATACCATCCCCCGCCGGGTCCCGCGCCTGCGGGTCGGGGAATCTAGCACGCAGGCGCTTCAAAAAAACGCGGCACGCGAGCGATGGGGGCATCCCGCGTGCCGCGACGGAGGACTGTGAGCGAGCCCGCTTGCCAGAGGCTCGCTCGTGCCATGTGCCCTATATATACGGCGAATCCGCTCCGAGGCAGCCGGAGAGACGCGTGCAACCCGGGAAAGGGGGTGCGGGCCGGACCCGGGCCCTCGCCGGCTAGGGGCCCCCGCAGGCGCGGAGCGCGGGCCCCAGGAAAAGCTGCGGGACGACCCCTCCCGCGACGACCACGAGCGCGCAGCAGACCGCCGCCGCCAGGATCGGCCGGGGCACCGCGAGCCGGCCCCCGTCCGAAGCCTCGATGAACATCGAGCGCGCCACGTTCAGGTAGTAGTAGAGCGCCAGGACCGCGAGGACCGCCCCGAGCAAGACGAGCCACCACAGCCCCGCCTTCCCCGCCGCGAGAAAGACCAGAAGCTTCCCCCAGAAGCCGAGGACGAACGGGATGCCGCCGAGCGACAGGAGGAAGACGAGGAGCGCACCCGCGGCGGCGGGGGACCGCCGCCAGAGGCCGCGCACGCCGGCCGCCGTCGGCTGCTGTCCGGCGGCCTCGATCCCCGCCACGGCGAGGAAGGCCCCCATGTTCGAGAACAAGTAGGCGACGAAGTAGAAGAGGGCCGTCCCGGCGCCGAACCTGGAGCCCGCGGCGAGGGCGAGCATGAGGTAGCCGACGTGGGCGACCCCGGAGTACGCGAGCAGGCGCTTGAGGTTCTGCTGCGGCAGCGCGAGGACGTTTCCCACGAGCATCGTCGCGGCCGCGAGGACCCCGATCATCCTCCCCGTCTCCGGGCTCCACGTGGAGAGCACCTCGAAGTGCAGGCGGAACAGCGCCGCGAGACCCGCTGCCTTGGGCGCCACGGACAGGAACGCCACCACCGGCGTCGGAGCCGCCTCGTAGGTGTCCGGCACCCACATGTAGAAGGGGAACATCGCGATCTTGAAGCCGAAACCCACCAGGAGCAGCGCGAAGCCGGCCGACGCGAGCGGAGCCGGCCCTGCCGAGGCCAGGTCCGTCCAGAACGTCGTCCCGGTCGCAGCGAACAGGACGCCGATGCCCAGCACCATCGCCGCGCTCGACACGCTCCCGAACAGGAAGATCTTGAGCGCTCCCTCGGGAGCCTCGGGCCGGCTCTTCTCGATCGCCGCGAGCGCGTAGAGGGGGATCGAAAGCAGCTCGAACGCGACGAAGAGGGTCAGCAGCTCTCTCGCGCTGACCAGGGCCATCGCACCGACCGCAGACAGCAGGAGGAGGAGCAGGCAGTCGCCGGTCCGGTGCGCCCATCCCTGCCGCGCCCCGTACGAGTGCACGGCCACGGCCGCCAGGATGCCCGCCGCGAGGAAAACCCGCTTCGAGAACAGCGCCAACCCGTCCTGCACCCACGCCGCGGTCAGGACCGCCTCCGAAGGGAGCCACCAGGAAGCCGCCAGAAGAAGCCCGAGCCCCGCGGCTGCAGCGAAGCAGAGGGCCCCGCCGGACGCGGCCAACGGGCGGGGCTTCGAGTCCCAGAGCAGGACGAGCACGGCGAGGCCGAGGGTTCCCAGCTCGAGTCCCGCAGCACCCCACTGCACCGGCTAGCCCCCGAGCCGCACGAGCAGGTCGGCCACGCCCGCCCCGATCGTGTCCAGCAGCAGCCTCGGGAAGACGCCGAGGAGGACGAGCAGCCCCCCGAGGACGAGGAGGCTCACCCACTCCGTGCCGCGCGCGTCCTCGACAGCGGCATGCTGCGCGAGCGGCGGCCCGAAGCAGATCACCTTCACCGCCCGCAAGACGTAGACCGCGGTCACCAGGGCGCCTGCGACGGCCGGGAAGAGCCACCATGGCGACTCCGACACCCACGCGCCGAAGAAGACCAAGAACTCCGCCACGAACCCCGACAGCCCCGGGAGCCCGAGCGAGGTGAGACCCCCGAGGACGAAGAACGTCGTCAGCCCGGGCATCCGCTCGGCGAGGCCGCCCATCTCGAACATGTCGCGGGTGTGCGTCTTGGCGTACAGCAGGTTGACCAGGGTGAACAGCAGCCCCGTCATGATGCCGTGGGAGACCATCTGGAAGACGGAGCCTGCGACGCCGGGCTCGGTCCGGGTGGCCATGCCGAGCATGACGATCCCCATGTGCGAGACCGACGAGTACGCGATCAGGTACTTGACGTCCGACTGCCAGGCCGCCGCGAACGCCCCGTAGACGATGTTGATCACCGCGACGGTGCCGACGAGCCACGCGAGCTCCGCCGCCGCCTCCGGGAACAGGCCGAAGCCGAGCCGCAGGACGCCGTAGGCGCCCAGCTTCATGAGGACCCCGGCGTGCATCATGGATCCCGCGGCCGGGGCCGCCGCATGCCCGTCGGGGGACCAGGTGTGGAGCGGCCAGATCCCGGCGAGCACGCCGAAACCCAGGTAGAAGAGGAGGAACAGCGTCCTGGCGGGCCCCCGGGGATAGGACACCGAGGCGAGCGCCGTGTAGTCGAAAGTGGCCTCGGGCAGGAGCCTCCCCGCATCGACGTAGAGGACGAACAGGCCCAGCAGGATGAAGGCGGACCCGGCGAGCAGGTACAGGGTCAGCTTCATCGCGCCGTACTCCTTGAGGCCGACCCGCACCGCCTCGTACGTCCAGCCGAAGGGGCCCCGCCCCGGGATCCGCTTGGTCGAGCCCCAGATGCCGATGAGCAGGTACATGGGGAGGACGGCCAGCTCGTAGAACAGGAAGAAGAGGAACAGGTCGAGGGAGACGAAGACCCCGAACACCCCCGTGACCAGCAGCGCCAGGTAGAGGAAGAACTCCTTGTCGCGCTCCCGGACCGTCCACGAGGTGAAGATGGCGGTGAAGTAGATGACCGCGGTCAGGACGACGAGCGGCACGCTCACCCCGTCCACGCCCAGCCGATAGTCCATGCCGACGGCCGGCAGGAGCCTCACCGTCTCGAGCATCTGGAAGCCGCCGCGGGACTCGTCGTAGAGCCAGGGGAGCGCGACGGACACCAGAAGCGGGGGCAGCGCCGAGCCGACCGCGGCGATCCGGATCGCCAGGCGGGCGCCGGGCGGGATCGCGAGGAGCGCGACCGCCCCGGCGAAGGGGGCGAGGAGCACGACGGACAGCAGGTGGTCGCGGATCATCGGTGCGAGGCCAGCAGCACCAGGAGCAGGACTCCCAGGGCGACGGCGTACAGCGCGTCCTGGATGCGGCCGGTGTGGACGCGCCGCGCGGCTCTCGCGCCCTCGGCCGTGGCCCAGGTCAGGAGGTTCACGACAC
>JBBIHW010000043.1:8673-13464 GCA_037446795.1 Acidobacteriota bacterium | reverse complement strand
GTTCTCGACGAACAGGGCCGAGGAGAACTCGGCGAGGCTCTCGACGAACCAGTAGTTCCTGAAGTTGGCGTTGTTGATCAGGGACCCCCACCACTGGTGGCCGACCTCGTGAGGGACGACATCCTTGTTGAACTTCGTGATGTCGGCGCCGCCCCCCCCCATGCCCGTGATGAGCCCCGATGCGACCCGGCCCTCGCCGCGGAAGACGCCGAAACCGAGATAGATGATCGAGGCCGGCGCCTGGCCGTAGAAGCCGCCCATGGGATCGGCGACCAGATCGAGCTTCCCGTACGGGTAATCCTGCTGGTAGATCTCCCGGTAGAGGTTCAGCGAGTTGGCCGCCTGGTCGGCGATCGCCTTGAGCTGCTTGCCGCGGATGTCACGGGCGCCTCCCTGGAGCTCCTCGACGAACTTCTCGAAGTCCTTCTGCGTACCTCTGGTCTCGAACGCCCGGGTGTCCAGAGCCTGCGTGCTGATCCGGTCCACGTAGACCCGGACCGGGATCTCCGTCCCGTCGAGCTTGGTGGCCTTGAAGCTCGGCCCGTCCTCGATGTAGTCGCCGAAGATGATCGTCGGGAAGGACACGGGCCTTTCCGAGACCCAGCGCGTCGTGGTCACCGCTCCGTCCACCGACTCCGAAACCCTCTTTCCGACCCCGAGCAGCTTGAAGCGGGACGGCGCCCTCACCGTCAGGTCGAAGCGGCGGATCATGTCGGTGAATCGCACGAACGGGAGCCACCCGCCGCGGTCCATGAAGGAATAGGACGGGTTCACCTTGACGATGCTGTCGAGGTTGCGGAACTGGAGCCGCAGGGTGAGCTCCTTGCCGGCCGGCAGCTTTTCGGGAAAGATCACGAGCGCGCTGGCTCCACCGGTCCTCACCCAGGTGAGCTCGTTCCCCTGCCCGTCCTGGACCGAGTTGATGAACATCCTCGGGTTCTTGACGTCCCTCTCCTCGCCGGGCAGGCGCCGGCGCGAGATGAAGAAGGGAAGCTCCCTCAGCTCGCGCTTGAGCTTCATCTTGTACGTGACGTCCCCCTCGACGGCCTCGGCGTCGTCCAGGGCGATGTCCACGCTGCCTTCCAGCTCCTCCAGGTCGTAGTCCCGCGCCTCGGCGTCCGGCCGGAGCTCGAGCTCGTACGGGTCCTTTCCGCTCTTGCGCGTCTCCTCCGAGTAGTAGACGTAGTACGGCGCCGAGTACCAGAAGCCGGACACCTCCGCCGGCGCCCAGACGGATACCTCCATGGCTTCATAGCTGTCGTAGGAGACGGCGAAGTCGCGCGTCTCGTCGGATCCCCTCTGGAATCGGAAGCTCCAGGTCCTGCGGTCGGGATCGAGCGGGCGGAAGAACCCGGCGAACGGGTTCTCGCGGCGGCTCTTCTCGGCCTCTCGAACGTCCTCCTCGAACGTCTTGGCGGCTCGGTCCTGGAGGCCACCGGGCGCACCGGCTCCGGGCGCGGCCTTCTTCAAGCCCTGGAAAACCGATCCGAAGAACCCCTCGCAGGTGTCTGGGTCGCACCAGACCCGCAGCCGCTCGGGCTCGAAGATGAACCTCTTCGGGTCCCGCTTCAGGACCACGTGATGGAGCGGGCCGTAGTAGCCCGCGTCGGGCGGAGGCGTGTAGTCGTACTTCAGGTTGTCGGCCACCAGGACGAACCCCGCGGGCTTGCCGTGCCGGAACCGCTTGAGGAGGAAACCCGCGCCGCCTCGCACCCGCAGCCCCTCCTTCTCGAACGCGAAGCTGTCGAAGGAGTAGGTCTCGTCCCGAACCAGATAGGTGCGGTAGAGGTTCGCGTAGGTGTCCTTCACCTCCTCCTTGGCGATCGCCCACTTGCCTGTCGGGCCTTTCTGGAGCGTGAGAAGCAGGCGCTCCACCTTGAGCCGGGGTCCCGCGGACTCGTCCTGCTCGATCGTGTCCTGGTGGAAGGTCACCTGGTACGTGTTCTCGTCCACCTTGTGGAAGCTCTTCGAGTACGCGCCCCGCTTGTAGGGGATCCCGTCCTTGTCCTTCTGCTCGACGAGGTCCGCCACCCGCTTCCTCAGGAGCCCTTCGAGCTCCTGCCGAAGCGAGTACGGGAGATCCTCGTCGGCCCGGGCACGCGGCGCCGCCGCGAGCGCGAGAACGACGGAGACGGCGGCCGCTGCCAGCCGGATTCGAGTCGTTCGGTCCTCGGACATCGGTCCTACCTCCCGCGGGCCGCCCCCCGAGCCCGCCCCCGATCGCGCGTCCTGGAACGAGACCTTCATTCTACCCCCCGAAGTGTCGCCCCTGCCCGTGGCCCCCGCCCTGGCAGCGGCGAGTCCGGGCGCGCCGCCGGGGGTTCCCCGAGCGGGCTCCACCCGCGGCGGCGCACAGGAGCCGGAATGCCTTGGACATTCCCTCTCGCGGGCCGGCCCCCCCTGACATGG
Organism: Acidobacteriota bacterium; assembly: GCA_037446795.1. GTDB lineage: Bacteria > Acidobacteriota > Polarisedimenticolia > Polarisedimenticolales > JBBIHW01 > JBBIHW01. The sequence continues at coordinate 11,055 of JBBIHW010000043.1, read as the reverse complement.
CGTCCGAGCCGGCCCTCCTCCGCCTCTATACGCGCCGCGACGGTCGAGGTTGCCCGACGCGACCCCCACCGAACCGAGATCGAGACCTCGGAGCCGGTCTTCACGGATGGAACGTCCGCTCCTGCCGCACCATCTCGCGCAGGAGGCTCGCCGGACGGAACCGCTCCCCGTGGGCGTCGGCGAGCCGCGACAGCCGGTCGCAGACCACGGCGATCCCGAGGGCGTCGGCGTAGCGCAGCGGGCCGCCCCGGAACGGCGGAAAGCCCGTGCCGAGCACCATCGCCAGGTCCACGTCGCGGGGCTCCCGCACCACACCGTCCTCGAGGCAGACGGCGGCCTCGTTCACCATGGCGAGCACCATGCGTTCCTGCAGGGTTTCGGCCGGGAGGGCGCGGGCCGCCGCGGCCTCGACGAGGCGGTAGACCTCCCGGTCGGGGCCGGCTCGCCGCCCGTCGCGGTAGCGGAAGAACCCGCGGCCGCTCTTCGCGCCGAGACGGCCCGAATCCACCATCGCCGCGAGGAGCGGGCCGCCGCCGCCGATCCTCTTCCCGAAGGCGGCCTCGAGCACGCGTCCCACGTGGAGCGCGGTGTCGAGGCCGACCTGGTCGAGCAGGGCCAGCGGCCCCACCGGCATCCCGAAGGCGGTCATCGCTGCGTCCACCGCCTCCACGGAAACTCCCTCCCCGAGCAGGCGCATGGCCTCGTTGATGTAGGCCGTGAGAATGCGGTTGACGAGGAACCCGGGCGAGTCGCGGACGAGGACGGGGGTCTTGCCCAGCTCGATCGCGAACGCCCGCACGGTGGCCACCGCCTCGGGCGAGCTCCTCTGCCCGGCGATCACCTCGACGAGGGGCATGCGGTGGACCGGATTGAAGAAGTGGAGCCCCACGACCCGCTCGGGCCTGAGGGCGCGCCCGGCGATCTCGCTGATCGGGATCGAGGACGTGTTGGTGGCGAACACGGCGCGCTCGCCGATCCGCTCCTCGACCGCCGCGAGCACCTGCTGCTTCACCTCGAGCTTCTCCACGACCGCCTCGAGGACGAGGTCCACCTTCGAGAGACCCGTGTCGTCGAGCGTCGTCGAGATGAACCCCATCTTCTGGCGCAGCTCGCGCTCGAGGAGGCGCCCCCTCCGGACGCGCTCCTCCCACACGCCGCGGGCCGTTCTCAGCGCGGCGAGCAGCGCCTCCTGCCGGATGTCCTTGAGGCGCACGGGAACGTCCCGGTCCGCGACGAGCTGGGCGATGCCGCCCCCCATGATCCCGGCGCCGACGACCGCCACGCGGCGCACGCGACGCGGGGGCGCCTCGATCCCCGCGGGGTCCTTCTTGAGCGCCCCCTGGCTCCGGAAGATCCAGATCAGGTTCGCCGCCGTGCGCGTGCTCAGGAGCTCTCCCACGATGCGCGCCTCGAGATCGAGCCCCTGGGCGAGGGGCAGCGCGAAGGCGGCCTCCACCGCGTCGAGGGCGCGGAACGGCGCCGGGTAGGCCTCCGGCGACACGCGCGCCGCGGTGCGCTTGCGGGCCCGGGCCAGGACGAGCCGCCTGAGCGGCCCCACCCGCTCGAGCAGACGTGTCCAGGCCGGCCGGCCCCTGCGGGAGGGGGGCCTGCCCCCGCGCGCGGCCACCTCCCGGAGCAACGCGATGGTCTCCCGCTCGAGATACGCCTCGGGGACCACGCGATCCACCAGGCCGATCCGCAACGCCCGCCTTCCGTCGAGGCGCCGCCCCGTGAGGATCAGATCGAGGGCGGGGCCGAGCCCGACGAGGCGCGGCAGGCGCTGCGTTCCACCGAAGCCCGGCACGATCCCCAGCTGGACCTCGGGCAGGCCGATCTCGACGGAGGGCCCGTCGCTGGCGACCCGGATGGTGCAGGCCAGGGCCAGCTCGAGCCCTCCGCCGAGACAGGGCCCGCCGATGGCGCACGCCGTGGGTATCGGAAGCTCGGCGATCTTCTGGAAGACGCGCTGGCCGGTGCGCGCCCCCTCCGACGCCTCGAAGCCGTCGCGTGCCGCCGCGATCTCGTCCACGTCCATGCCCGCGATGAACATCCGGGGCTTGGCGCTTCGGAACAGGACGCCCCGGGCGGTCTCCTGCGCCGCGACGAGCTCGAGGATCCGGTCGAGCTGGCGGAGGAGGTCGCGGCCGAGGAGGTTCACCGAGCGCCGGGGGAGGTCGAACACGACCTGGACGATCCCCTCCTCGCCCGGCTCGAGCCGCACGCCGAGCTCCCGCCCCGCGGCTGCTCCCGCCTCAGTGCCCGGAAATAGCGGCCTCATCATGCCCCCGCGCCGGGGGCCCCCGGGGGGGGCCGGCGCGGCGCGGCGCGCCCCGGGGGGGGGGCGGGGGCGGGGGGGGGGGGGGGGGGGGGGCGGGGGGGGGG
>JBBIHW010000043.1:0-8663 GCA_037446795.1 Acidobacteriota bacterium | reverse complement strand
GGAAATAGCGGCCTCATCATGCCCCCGCGCCGGCTCCCCGCGCGAGCCCCCGCCTCACCGCTCCACCACCATCGCGCCCCCCTGACCTCCCCCGATGCACAGTGTGACCAGTCCGAGCGAGGCGCCGCGACGCCGCATCTCGTGCAGCAGGGTCAGCACGAGCCGGCCTCCGCTCGCCCCGACGGGATGGCCCAGGGCGATGGCCCCGCCGTTGACGTTCACCCGCTCGAGATCCAGCTCCCCGAGGGGACCCTGGCCGAGGCTCTCCTCGCAGAACTTCCTCGACGCGAACGCGCGCAGGCACGCGAGCACCTGTGCCGCGAACGCCTCGTTGATCTCCACGAGCTCCATCCGGCCGAGCGCGAGCCCTCCGGCACGCCGCAGCGCGATGGGAGTGGCGAACACCGGCCCGAGGCCCATCCGGGCCGGGTCGCAGCCGGCGAACGCGCAGGAGCGGATCCGGCCGAGGACGGGCAGCCCCAGGGCGCGCGCCGTCGCGGCCGATGCCAGGACGACCGCGGCCGCCCCGTCGGTGATCTGGGAGGCGTTGCCCGCGGTCACGGTCCCGTGCCGGCGATCGAAGACCGGTCGGAGCCGCGCGAGCTGCTCGAGCGTCTGGTTCTCGCGGATCCCGTTGTCGCGGTCGGCCACGGCCTCGTAGCGCGGCGGGATCGGCACGGGGACGACCTCCTCCTGCATCTTCCCGGCCTGCCACGCCGCCGCGGCCCGCTGGTGGCTGCGCAGCGCGAAGCGGTCCTGCTCCTCGCGCCCGATCTGGAAGTCCCGGGCCAGGACCTCCGCCGTCTCCCCCATGTTGAGGCCGCTGACCGGATCCGTGAGGCCGAGCTCGAGGCCGACGACCGGCCGAAAGTGCCTCGGGCGGAACCGTGCCACTGCTCGCAGCTTCCCCAGGAGGCCCTTCGCGCGAGCGAGGTCGGTCCAGGCCGCGTGCGCCTCGTCGCCGAACAACAGCGGGATGCGAGACATGGACTCCACCGCCGCCGCGATGACGAGCTCCGCTTCTCCCGCGCGGATGCGGTAGGCCGCATCGAGGATGCTCTCGAGGCCGCTGCCGCAGTTGCGGCTCACGGTGAAGGCCGGCACGCGGCGCGGCAGCTTGGCCTCGAGGGCGATCACGCGCGCGATGTTGGCGGCGTCCACCGGCGTGGCGATGTTCCCCACGATGACCTCGTCCACGGCTTCCGGGTCGAGATCGAGTCGCTCGATCGCCTCGCGAACCGCCGCCCGCCCCAGCTCCACCGGCGAAACCGAGCGGAACGAGCTTCCCGCGCGGACGAAGGGGGTGCGCACGCCCCCGACGACGACCGCGTCGCGCTCGGTCACCGGCCGGCTGCTCGCGACCGGCGCGCCCGGGGGCCCAGGGGCATCATGGCTCGACCCCCTCCTCCTGCTCCCGGCGAATGCCGTAGGCCTCGAGTTTCTTGTAGAGATTCGACCGCGGGGTGTCCACCGCCTTCGCGGTCGCCGCGATGTTCCAGTCGTGCTCCCGCAGCTTCGCGAGCAGGAACGCCTTCTCGGCCGCGTCCTTGAAGGCCTGCAGCGTCAGCCCCTGGTGCGGCAGCCCGAGCACCGGCCCGGCCGCGCCTGCCGCCCGCCCCTCCAGAGGGAGCCCCAGGCCCGCCGGGATGTCCGCGGCGCGGATCCGATCGCCCGGCGTCATGATGATCAGCCGCTCCACGGCGTTCCGGAGCTCCCGCACGTTGCCGCGCCACGGCCGCGACGCGAGCGCCTCGAGGGCGTCCGGAGCGAAGATCTTGGGCCGGTAGTTGTTTTCGCGGCAGAAGGTGGCCGCGAAGTGCTCCACGAGGAGCGGGACGTCCTCCGGGCGCTCCCTGAGCGGGGGCAGCTCGATGGGGACCACGTTCAGGCGGAAGTAGAGGTCCTCGCGGAACCGTCCGGCGCGGATCTCCTCCGGAAGGTTCTTGTTGGTGGCCGCGATGACGCGCACGTCCACCGTCAAGGACCGCGCCGCACCGACCGGCTCCACCTCCCCGTCCTGGAGCACCCGCAGCACCTTCGACTGCGTCTTCAGGCTCATGTCACCGATCTCGTCCAGCAGGATCGTGCCGCCGTCCGCCTGGACGAACTTGCCCACCTGGTCCCGCACGGCTCCGGTGAACGAGCCTTTCTCGTGGCCGAACAGCTCGGACTCGATGAGATCCTCGGGGATGGCCGCGCAGTTCACCTTGACGAACGGCTTCCCGGAGCGCGGGCTGTTGCGGTGGATCGCGCGGGCGACGAGCTCCTTGCCCGTTCCCGACTCGCCGGTGACGAGGACGGAAGCCTTGGTCGGGGCGGCCCGCGCGATCGCTTCGTGGACGCGCCTGAGGGCCGCCGACCCGCCCACCATCCGGAAGCGCTCCTCGAAGGAGACCCGCAGGTCGCGGTTCTCCTCCTGGAGCCGCCGCCGCTCGAGAGCGTTGCGGAGGACCAGGAGCACCCGGTCGCGCTCGAGCGGCTTCTCCATGAAGTCGAAGGCACCGAGCTTCGTGGCCTCGACCGCGGTGGAGATCGTCCCGTGGCCCGAGATGACGATCACCGGCAGGTCGGGGTCGCGCCGCCGGATCTCGGCGAGCGTTTCGAGCCCGTCCATGCGGGGCATCTTGATGTCGAGGAGCACGGCGTCGGGGCTCGCGCGCTCCACCTGCGCCAGGCAGTCCTCGCCGGAGGAGGCCTCGGCGACCCGCATCCGCTCGTACTCGAGCACGCGCCGCAGCGAGGCACGGATGTCGGCCTCGTCGTCCGCGACGAGGATGAGCGGGCCCTTGCCGAGGCTCATCGGTCGGACTTCTCCGGCCGGGAGGCAGCGTCCGCGCGCGCTGCCTCGCCTCCGGACGGCGAGGGTAGCACAGGCGCTTCCGGTTCCTTCGCCCGGCGGCTCAGCCGTCGCCGTCGCGGCGCGGGACGCGAAGGAAGACGAACCGGCGCTGTGGTTGGGGCCTCGAGGGCCGGACGACCTCGAGCTGCACGGACTGGCCCTCCTTCAGCCCGCGGACCGCCGCGTTCCACTCGGACACCGTGCGCACGGGCTTCCCGTTGACCGCGGCGATGACCTCCAGCTCCCGGATCCCCTCGTCCTCGGCCACCGAGCCGACCTCCACGTCCCTGACGAGGACGCCCTCGACGCTGTCGGGGTACCCCAGCTCGGCGCGGGCGCGCTCGGTCAGGGGCTGCACCGAGATGCCGAGCCGCTTCGCCGCGGCGGCGCCCGCCGTCACCGGCTCCTCCTCGACGTCCTCGCGTCCCGCCGCGAGATCCCGCGGCAGCGGCCGATTGCCCAGCGTGACGGTGACCTCGAAGGTCCTCCCGTCGCGGAACACCTCGAGATCCACGCGCTCCTCCGGCTTGCGGGAGGCGATCCTGCCGAGCAGGTCCTCGCTGTTCTTGACGGGCTCGCCGTCCACCTTCCGGATGATGTCGCCCCGCTCGAGACCGGCCTCCGCCGCTGGGGTGCCGGGTTCCACGCCGGAGACGATGACGCCGTTGCGATCCGGCAGGCCGTAGTACTCCCGCGCCTCCTCGGTGATGTCCTCGGGGTTCATCTGGATCCCCAGGTAGCCGCGCTCCACCGACCCCCGGGTCCGGAGCTGCTCGGCTGCGGCTCGCGCCTCGTTGATCGGGATCGCGAAGCCGATGCCCTCGACGAGCGGCGAGAGAACCTCGCCCCGCAGGATCGCGGTGTTGATCCCCACGACCCGCCCGGCGGCATCGAGCAGCGGGCCGCCGGAGTTGCCGAAGTTGATGGCGGCGTCGGTCTGGATGAGACGGGCCAGGCCGGGATCGATCGTGCCCACCCCGATCTGGCGTCCCTTGCCCGACACGACGCCGACGGTGACCGTGTTCTGCAGCTCCACCGGGTTGCCGATGGCGATCACCCACTCGCCCACCTCGAGCTTGTCCGAGTCGCCGAGGGGAAGGGTCGGCAGGGTCTTCTTGCCGGGGTCGATCTTCAGCAGCGCCAGGTCGAGCATCCGGTCGGTCCCGACCAGCTTGGCGTCGTAGCGGGAGCCGTCATTGAGGGTGAGGACGATGCGCGTGGCGTCCTCGACCACGTGATGGTTCGTGAGGACGTAGCCGTCGCCCGAGACGATGAAGCCCGATCCCGAAGACAGCCGCCTCTCGGTGCGCGGCCGCTGCTCGCGGGGCTCGTCCGGCCCCTGGGGCCCGAAGAAGTAGCGGAAGAAGGGGTCGTCGCGGAAGAACCGATGCGGGACGGCCTCCTCGCTTACCTTCCGGACGGACGTGTTGCGCACGGTCACGACGGCGGGAACCGCCGCCTTCACGATGTCGGCGAAGTCCGGTGGAGGCACGGCGCCGGCCGCCGGTCCCGCCGCCTCCGCGAACGGCGAGCGTTCCGGCGCGGCGAAGGCGGGCGGCCCCGTCGCCGGGCGGCCGCCGAGGACCGCGCCGAGCAACATGCCTGCCCCCGTGGCCACGAGCACGAGGGCGAATCCGTATCGCCGCGTCGTCTGCACGTCCACCCTCCACGGCGGCCGCAGGGCCTCCCCGGCTGCCACCGGACCTGGCTGCTAGCCCGCGACGCCTGGGGGCCGGAAGCTCCCGGCCGGCAGCAGCTCCGATATCGCGCCCCTCAACGAGGCGGCCTCGACCGGCTTCTCGAGCACCCGATCCACGCCGAGCAGCCTCGCCTGCCGACGCACGGCGTCGTTGAGATACGCCGACACCAGCACGCACCGGGCCCGGCACTGCCGGCGCCTCAGCTCGGCGAGCAGCGCCAGGCCGTCCATCCCGGGCATCCGGTAATCGAGCACGATCAGGTCCACCGCCGCCAGATCACGGCCGTCGGCGAGCACCTGCCGCGGGTCGCCTTCGGTGAGGACCTCGTAGCCGCACCGCCGCAGCAGCCTCGCGTAACAGTCCAGCACGGCGGGATCGTCGTCCACGGCCAGCACGGTGAATCGCGGCGCGGATGACGGCGTCATCTCGGCGAGCCTCGGCGGCAAGCCGCGTGCCGGGCCGGGGCCCCCTCCCGCGGGCACTCGCCCGTCCGCTCACGCCAACCTGGCGCGCACGGTGGCGCGAGGGTCGCCAACTCTGCCGCACCTGCACCGTCCAACGTTCAGCCCTCCGCGACCTTTCCGGCGAGCCGGTACTCCTTGAGCTTCCGCTGAAGGGTTCTCAGACCGATGGCGAGCATCTCGGCCGCCTGCGTTCGGTTGCCGCCGGTCCGCTTCAGGGCGTTCAGGATCGCCTGCCGCTCGATCTCCTCCATGGTCGCCCCCTGAGGGATCTCGAGGAAGGGCTCGGCGTCGCGGCCGGCGGGCTGGCCGCCCGCGGGCAAGGGCTCGGTCGCCGCGGTCGGCTCCGGGTCGCCGGCCGCGCCGCGGTAGGGATCCGGCCGGTCCTGCAGCCGGATCTCGTCGCCCGCGCACAGGACGATCAGGCTCTCGACGAGGTTGCGCAGCTCGCGGACGTTTCCCTCCCAGCGGTGGGCCAAGAGCGCGCGCATCGCCTCCGTGGAGAAGCGCATGCCCGGCCGGCCGTTCTCCCGGCCGAGCGTGGCGAGGAAGTGCTCGGCGAGCAGCGGAATGTCCTCCCGGCGTTCCCGCAGGGGCGGGATCCGCAGGGTGACCACCTTGAGCCGGTAGTAGAGATCGCTCCGGAACCGGCCCCGCTCGACCGCGGTCTCGAGGTCCTGGTTCGTGGCAGCGATCAGACGGATGTCCACCTTGATCGTCTCGGTCCCGCCGACCCGCATGAACTCCCTCTGCTCGAGGACCCGCAGCAGCTTGACCTGCATGTCCACGGGAAGGTCGCCGATCTCGTCGAGAAACAGCGTCCCCCCGTGCGCCAGCTCGAACCGACCCACCTTGCGCGATGAGGTCCCCGTGAAGGCGCCTCGCTCGTGGCCGAACAGCTCCGACTCGAGGATCTCGGCGGGGATCGCCGCGCAGTTGATGGGCAGGAACGGGCCGTCGCGGCGCGGGGAGTTCTCGTGGAGGGCGTTGGCGACCAGCTCCTTCCCGGTCCCCGACTCGCCCACGACGAGCACGTTCGACCGCGTGGGCGCCACCATTTCCATCTGCCGGAACAGCGCCTCCATCGCCTTCGAGCGGCCCACGATGCGCCCGAACTTCTCCGCGAGACGCGACTCGAGCTCGGTGACCCGGCGCCGGAGGAGCCGCTTCTCGACCACCGCCGAGGCCCGCGTCCTCAACACGAAGAGGTCCACGGGCTTCGTGAGGAAGTCGTCCGCCCCGCGCTTCATCGCATCCACCGCCGACTCCACCGAGCCGTGTCCGGTGATCATCAGGACGCCGAGGTCCGGGTCCATCTCGCGGGCGGCGTCGAGCACGCCGAGCCCGTCGGCTCCGGGCAGCAACAGGTCCGTGATGACGAGGACCACGTCCCGGTGCTCGCGCAGGTACTCGATGGCCGGCTCCGCCGCCGCGAACGCGGTCACCTCCCAGCCGAGCTTCGACAGGGCGCGCGCGTAGGAGTCGCGGTTGCCTTCCTCGTCCTCGACGATGACCACGTGGACGCGGGAATTCATGGGCGAGGGTTCATTCTATCGCCGCGCCGGCAGCTCCGCCCGCCGCTGCGGCCTGCGATTCCGCCACCATCCGCTCGAACTCCTCCGGGCTGACGATCTTGACTCCGAGCCGCCGGGCGTCGGCGAGCTTCGAGCCCGCGGCCTGCCCGGCGACGACGAGGTCCGTCCGGCGGCTCACGCTTCCCGCGACGCGGCCTCCGAGCGATTCGACCAGCGCCTTCGCCTCCTCGCGGGAGCGCCCCGGAAGGGCCCCGGTCAACACCACCGTCTTGCCTGCCAACGGCGACCCCGCAAGCCGCGGCGCCCCCGCGCGCTCCTCGGGCAGCGCCGTCGTGCGCACGCCGGCCTCCGCGAGCCGCCTCAGGAGATCGCGGTTCGCCTCCTGCTCGAAGAACACCCTCACGGCGCGGGAGGTCGCCGGCCCGATGTCGGCCACCCCGAGCAGGTCGTCCTCGCTCGCCGCGGCCAGCGCCTCCACGGACCCGAACGCCGAGGCGAGCAGGCGCGCGGCGCGCTGGCCGACGTGGCGGATGCCGAGGCCGAACAGCAGCCGGTGGAGCGGCCGGGCCTTGGAGGCCTCGAGCTGGGCGAGGAGGTTCGACGCGGACTTCCTGCCCATCCGCTCGAGGCCGGCGAGCGTGTCCAGGTCGAGCCGGTACAGGCCCGCGACGTCTCGCACGAGATCCCGCGCGAGCAGCTGGTCCACCAGGGCCTCCCCGAGCCCCTGGATGTCCATCGCGCCGCGCGAGGCGAAGTGGAGGAGCGCCTCGCGGCGCTTGGCCGGGCAGGTGGCACCCGTGCACCGCCGCACGACCTCCCCCTCCTCCCGCACCACGGCCGAGCCGCAGGCCGGGCAGCGGTCCGGCATGGCGAAGGGCACGGTTCCGGGCGGACGGCGCTCGGGCAGCACCTTCACCACCTGCGGGATGATCTCGCCCGCCTTCTCCAGGACGACCCAGTCGCCCACGCGCACGTCCTTGCGCCGGATCTCGTCCTCGTTGTGGAGGCTCGCCCGGGACACCGTCGTGCCGGCCAGGGGCACGGGGTCGAGCTCGGCGACGGGCGTGAGCGCGCCGGTGCGCCCCACCTGGATCGCGATGTCCCTCACGCGCGTGGTGGCCCGCTCCGGCGGGTACTTGAAGGCGATCGCCCACCGCGGGAACTTGGACGTCGCGCCCGCCCGGTCCTGCAGGTCGGCCTCGTTCACCTTGACGACGGCGCCGTCAATCTCGTAGTCGAGCCCGTGCCGCAGGCCCCGCAGGCGCTCGATCGCCCGCAGCACGCCGTCGAGGTCGTCGCACCGCTCGTTGAGCGGGTGCGTCCGCAGACCCAGGGCGCGCAGCAGCCCGAGGCGCTCCCAGTGGGTCGGCGGGGCCGTCGCGACCTCGATCGCCGCCAGGGCGTGGAAGAAGCAATCGAGCCGTCGGCGCGCCGTGATCCTGGGATCGAGCAGCCGCACCGACCCCGCGGCGGCGTTGCGCGGGTTCGCAAACGGGGGCTCGCCTGCCTCCTGGCGCTCCGCATTGACCTTGCGGAACGTCTCGAGGGGCATGAACACCTCCCCCCGAACTTCGAGGAACGCCACCGGCTCGAGCAGCCGCAGCGGGATCGAGCGGATCGTGCGCACGTTGCTGGTCACGTCCTCCCCCACGAAGCCGTCGCCGCGCGTGACCCCGCGCTCGAGAACGCCGTCGCGGTAGTGGACCGCGATGCTGAGGCCGTCCACCTTCGGCTCCACGACGTAGGTTCGCGCCGCCCCCCCGAGCGCCCGGTCGAGCCTCTCGTCCCACTCCCGAAGCTCCTTCTCGTCGTACGCGTTGTCGAGGGACAGCAGCGGGACCCTGTGCCGATAGGTCACGAACTGTTCGGCCGGCTCCCCGCCGACGCGCAACGAGGGCGAGTCCGGCGTTCGAAGGTCCGGGAAGCGCTGCTCGATCTCGCGGAGCTCCCGCTCGAGGGCGTCGTAGTCGGCGTCGGAGATCTCCGGCGCGTCGTCCACGTAGTACTTCTTGCGATGGTAGGCGATCAGCCGGCGCAGCTCGTCGGCCCGGACGACCGCCCGCGCCCGGGGGTCCGCGCTCACGGGGCAGTGCGGGCGGCCGGGGCGGCCGCCGTCCTGCGCGGCTGG
>JBBIHW010000042.1:0-13761 GCA_037446795.1 Acidobacteriota bacterium | reverse complement strand
GATCGGCGACTCTAAGCTTTACGATCTCGCTCTTTACGCCCACGACCGTTCCCCTGATGCCGCCGGTGGTGACGACCTTGTCGCCGGCCTTGAGCTGCTCCAGCATCTCGGCGTGCTTCTTCTGCTTCCTTCGCGCCGGGGCGATGAGGAGGAAGTAGAAGACGACGAAGATCAGGAGGATCGGGAGGAGGTTCCAGAGCAAACTCGGCTGCTGCTGGACGCCCGCAGGAGCCGCGGCCAGAGGGAAGCCGGACCCACTCATCGCGTGCAGCTCCGAAGGGCGCGCGCTGCGACCTCTTCTCCCGGGCGCGAACTCGCTCCCGGACAACCGCGCCGGCGCAAAGGGCCGATTTTGAACAACCCGCCCGGTGGCGTCAAGCTTGCCCCGTGTGCGCGCGCAGCGACGGCCCGACCGAGGCCATCATGCGGCCGGTGCCGCGCCCGTCGCGCCGGTAGCTGAAGAACAGATCCGGGCGGCAGGCGGTGCACAGCCGCGCCAGGTGGATGGCGCCGGCCGGAACGCCTGCCGCGACGAGCTGCGCCCGGTTCGCCGCCTGCAGGTCCAGACTCCTCCTTCCCGCGCGGGAGGTGGCCCGCCCGGCCCCGTCCGACGCCTCCTCGACCGCCCCGGCCACGTCGGCTTCGACCTCGTAGCAGCAGGGAAGGATCGCCGGGCCGAGCGCGGCCAGCAGACGCGAGGTCGGCACGCCGTGCCGCGAGAGCGCCCGAACCGCCTCCTGCACGACCCGTGCGGCGGTGCCGCGCCATCCGGCGTGGACGGCCGCCGCGGCCTGCCCCTCGCGGTCCGCGAGCAGAACCGGCACGCAGTCCGCGGTCCGGACGGACGGCACGCACGCGCCACACTGCCCGGCGACCCAGACGACGCCGTCCGCCTCGGGAATGTCCGGTCCGATCCCCGCCACGACGACCCTCGCCCCGTGAACCTGGCGGACGACCGAGGGCTCTCCGGCGAGCCCGGCGGCGCGCAGGAACCGGCGACGCCGCTCCTCCGTCGCCCCGTCTCCGGCGAGCGCCCCTCCCAGATCGAACCCGTCCTGCCCGTCCGCGCGTCGGGTCGAGAACCCGTGGGCGAGGCCGAGCGCTCGCGTCATCTCCTCGCACCGGACGAGGAGGATCCCCTCCGCCTCCTCGAGGCGGAACGACCCGCTCATCCCGTGGCCCCCGCGCCCGCCCTTGACACCCGCGACAGGCGCCGCGGATACTCGCCGTGTATGAGCTTCTCGGAGCTGCTCGCGCAGGCGCGCCGGGAGCACGGGCGCGCGCTCGACGCCTTCATCGAGCGCCACGCCGCGGATCTCGACCGCCTCGCCTGCTGGTGCGCCGAGTCGCTGGCGCGCGGAGGCAAGCTGCTGCTGTTCGGCAACGGAGGCAGCGCCGCCGACGCGCAGCATCTGGCCGCGGAGTTCGTGAACCGCTTCGACCGCGAGCGGGCGGCGCTGTCGGCCCTCGCCCTGGCCACCGACGGCTCCGTGCTCACCAGCGTCGGCAACGACGCGGACTTCCGGGAGGTCTTCGCCCGGCAGATTGAGGCCCACGGCCGACCGGGCGACATCGCCCTCGGGATCAGCACGAGCGGCCGCTCGCCCAACGTGCTGGCCGGCCTCGAGGCGGCGCGCAGGATCGGCCTGAGGACCGCGGCTCTGCTCGGGCGCGATGGAGGGCAGGCGGCCCGCCTCGCCGACCTTCCCCTCGTCGTGCCGGCGGAGGAGACGGCGCGCATCCAGGAGGTGCACATCTTCGCCGGGCACCTGCTGTGCCGCCGCGTCGAGGACCTGCTGGAGGCCCCCCACCGAGGCAGGACGGCCCTCACTTCGTAGGCGACTTCGCCGCCGGCCCCAGACTCTCCAGCATGGCTCGGATCTCGGCCGCGTCCGCAGCGTCCGGGGCGAGACGGAGGTAGCTCGAGAACTCCCCTTTCGCCCCCTCCAGGTCCCCTGCGCGCAGCAGCGCGTAAGCGAGGTGCCGGTGGGCGGGGGCGTAGGCCGGCTCGATCTCGATCGCCTTGCGGAACGCCTCGATCGCCTTGCGATTGTCTTCGTCGGTCAGCCTGGAGCGGCTCTCGATGAGCACGCCGATGTTGAAGAAGGTCTTGTACGCGTTCTTCGGGTCGATCTCGACGACCTTGCGATAGGCCTGCTCGGCCCGGTCCGGGCGCCCCTTGCGCGAGTAGAGGTCCCCGAGCGCCGCCCAGGCCTCCGCCTTCTCCGGGACGCGTGCGACGATGGCCTCGTTGGCGGCGATCGCCTCGTCGAGCTTGCCGGTCTCGTTGGCCAACCAGGCCATGCGTTCCAGCACGCCCACGTTGTCCGGCTCGAGCGAGCGCACCCGCGCGAACGCCTCCGCCGCCCGGGCGTACTCCCGCTGCGCGGCGAGCAGATCTCCGTGGAGCAGGTGCGCCGAGGCGCGCTCGGGCGCGGCGGCGACGGCCCGGCCGGCCTGCGCCTCGGCCTCGGCGACCCGGTCGAGCCGGTAGAGGACTTTCGCGAACGCCTCGCGCCGCTCGGGGTCGTCCGGTGCCGCCTCCACCGCCGCTTCGAAGAACCTCACCGACCCCTCGAGGTCCCCCCGGCGGGCGCTCTCCAGAGCCTGTGCGAAGGGATCGGCGGCTGCCTCCCCCGCGGGCGCGGCCGCGGGGGGCGGCGCCGCGGCGACCTCCGACTCGGCGACGAGAGTGACGTCCACCCTCACGTCGCCGAACGCCCGCACGGGGAATTCCACCGCGGGGTTGTCGCGACCGAGATTGGTCTCGAACTCCTGGACGAGCGTCTTGTCGGAGGCGCGGATTTCCACCCGCGCCCGCAGCGGGACGAAGCCCTCCTTCTCCGCCGACAGGCGCCACTCCCGCGCCGCCTCGTGGTAGGCGACTCCCGAGAACCAGAAGTCTCCGCGTTTGTCCGTCTCCCGCGAGTACGTCAGGTTCGCCTGCTTCGTGTTGGTGAGCGTGATCCTGACACCCGCGATCCCCTTCTTCGAGCCGTCCTTCGCGCTTCCACGGACCTCGCACGCCCCTTGCTGGGCGCGCAGGTCCGCGGCCGCGAGGCCGGCGACGAGGACGCAGATGCCGACGAACGCCCGCTCGCTGGCCTTGCCCACCGGCTCCTCCGCGCCGCGCGGAAATCTCGCGCCCGGATACGATTATGACAGCCCGGCGGGGAGGCTCCAAGGACTCCCACGGGCCGCCCGTGCGAGGCCTATCGCAGGCGGGATACGTAGATCTCGGCGGCGATCTCGGCGTCGAGGGCGAGCGTCGTTTCGCCGATGGAAACGACCCAGGCCGGACGGCTCTGGCGAAGCTCGAGCGTAGCCCCCGGGACGAGGCCGAAGCCCGACAGCTTGGCGAGGCGTTCGGGAATCCGGCACGCGAGGTGAACGACGCGCACCACCGACCCCGGCTCCATCCGCGCGAGCGGCGCGACGGCGACCGGATCCCGAGTCTCGAACGCCTCGTCCGGCCTCCCGCCCTTCATGGGCCGCGCCGCCCCATCCCGAGAAGCCGACGCGCCCACTCGACCAGCCTCGAGGTTCGCGGGAAGCCGTAGCCGCAGGCCGGGCACCTCACGATCTCGCAGCCCGCATGCAGGGGACAGGAGCCGCAGGCGAGCAGGCCGTGGGTGAAGCGTGCCCCGCACAGCGGACACAGGAACGCGGTCGGTCCGGCCCGATCCTCCGTGGCCAGGGTGAACGGGACCTCGGAGGGATCCTCCGCGGCCGCCGCCGGCCCTGACCTCGGCGACGGAGGCGCGCTCACAAGAGCCACGGGGCGGCGCGAAGCAGCGCGTTCAGGGCCGCGCCGACGGCGATCGCCAGCCCGAAGACGAACCCCGCGACGGCGAGGCCCACCTTCCAGCCCTGCTCCCGCACCATCATGAAGAAGTTGGCGATGCACGGCACGAACAGCGTGATCGTGACCACCGCCACGAGCACCTGCGCCGCCGCCAGCTGCCCGGCTTCGGCGAGGTGGTAGAGGCCGGCCGCGCCGAAGTCTCGACGGAGGAAGCCCACGATGAACGCCTCCGCGGTCGTCCGGGGAAGCCCGAGCGCCCCTTCGAGGACCGGCCCCGCGATCCGCTCGAGCTGCGCCAGCAGGCCCATCCGGTCCGCCACGAACAGGAGCGCGGTTCCAGCGACGAACAGCGGAACCGCCTCCTTCAGGTACCACTCCATGCGGCCGAGGGTCTTGACGAGGAGGTTTCCGGGACGAGGCACGCGCAGCGGCGGGAGCTCCAGGACGAAGTCGCTCGACCGGCCGGGGATCAGCCGCGCCGCGAGCCGGCCGACGAGCAGAACGACCCCGACGATCACCGCGAGCCAGATGCCCATCGCGGCCGCGGAGGCCGATCCCAGCATCGCGAGCACGACCGTCAGCTGCGCCGAGCACGGCACGCCGAGGGCGAGCAGGAGGATGACGATCAGGCGCTCCTTGCGCGTCTCGAGGATGCGCGTCGTCAGGGTCGCCATCGTGTCGCAGCCGAGGCCGAGGACCATGGGAAGGACGGCCTTCCCGTTGAGGCCCATCCTCCGGAAGGCGCGGTTCAACATGAGCGCCAGGCGCGGCAGGTATCCGGAGTCCTCCAGAAGGCCGAACGCGATGAAGAACGTGCCCACGATCGGGAGGACCAGCGCCAGGGCGTAGGTCAGCCCCATGGTCAGGATCCCGTAGGGTCCCACGACGAAGTCCCGGACCGGCGCCCAGGGGATCCACCGGTCGGCGATGGCGCTCGCCGCGGGGTTGATCCAACCGTTGAACAGGCCGTCCTCGAGAAGGTCCACGAGCGTGCCTGCACCGAACACGCCGACGAACTGGTAGGCGGCGTACAGGACCGCGCCGAGCACCGCGAGCCCCCCGACCGGGTGTGTGGACAGCCGATCGAGCCTCGCGGCGAGTCTCGAGGCGGGGCTCGCCCTGCGCTCCTGCCGAGCCACGACGCGCGAGGCGATGGAGCGGGCCACCTCGAGCCGGGCCCTCGAGATCGCGTAGCTTGCCGGCTGTCCGAGGCTGCGCTCTACCTCCTCCCGCAGGCGCTCGGCGGCGCGGGCGGCAGCCTGTGGCACGCTCGCGACGGGCCGGGGGCCGGCGCCCGACAGCAGCGCCAGCGCGAGCCCGCGCGGCCTGACGGAGGTCTCCGGGAGCAGCGGGACGAGGCGGTCCACCGCCTGCTCGATCGCTCGGGGGTAGACCGCAGCCAGCTGCCCGCGCCTGGGGCGCTCGAGCGCGGCGCGCAGATTCTCGATCCCGACCCGGCGCGTGGCCACCGTGGGCACGACCTCGACCCCGACATCCTGCGCCAGCGCAGCCGGGTCCACGCGCAGGCGGCGGGAGTCGGCCTCGTCCACCATGTTCAGGCAAAGGACGAACGGCACGCCCATCTCGCTCAAGGGGACTGCCAGCAGCAGGGCCCGCTCGACGTTCTTCGCGTCGGCGACGAGGACGATCGCGGAGGGTCGGCCGCTCAGGACGAGGTCGCGCGTCACGCGCTCGTCCTCGGAGGCTCCGGCGAAGCAGTGGGTGCCGGGCGTGTCCAGCAAGGTGACGCTGGAGGTCCCCCGAGCGAGCTCGACGGAGCCCGAGGCGATCTCCACGGTCGTGCCGGGATAGTTCGAGACCGTGACGTAGCTGCGGCTGAGGGCGCCGAACAGCACGCTCTTGCCCACGTTCGGGTTGCCGACGAGAACGACCGGACGGGAGAGGGTGGACGGGCGGTCTGCGGGAGGCGCCTCGGTCGCGATGGACGGCCCGGGGAGGGGATGGTCGGGAAGCGGGCCGGCGGGCTCGGGGCTCGAGCGGCGGAAGCTCATGTGGCGGCGGTCCGGGCTCCGTCGGGCAGGCCTAGTTGCGAGTGATTCTCAACAGGCTGCCCATGGTAGCTCGCCGGTGCGCGCTTGTCAAACGAGACGAATCCGGGAAACGAGCCCCGTCGGCCCCGCCTCGAGCACCTGGCCGCCTGTTTCGCGCCTCCGCGCGGACCGAATCGCTCCGGATGCTATACTGGGCTGCTTCTTCCTCGTCGTTTCCGAGACCGAAGCCCTTGAGCGCCCCCGCTGCCCGCCGCGCCGCGGACTCCGTCGTCGAGATGACCGAGATCGTCCTTCCCGAGGACACGAACCCCCGCGGCACCATCTTCGGCGGTCGGGTCCTGGCCCTCGTGGACAAGTGCGCCGCGGTGTGCGCCATGCGTCACGCGCGCACGGAGGCGGTGACGGTGCGCCTCGACTCGGTGGAGTTCCGCAATCCCGTCCGCCTGGGCGATGTGCTCGTTCTGCGCGCTCGGATGAACGCCGCCTTCGGCAGCTCCATGGAAATCGAGGTCGAGGTGCGCGCGGAGGATCCGCGGACGGGCCACCGCACGCTCACGACCCGCGCCTTCGTCACGATGGTCGCCACCGACGGGAACGGCCGACCCGTCCCCGTTCCGCCGCTCCTGCAGGAGACGGACGAGGAACGTCAGCGCGCCGCCGAGGCCGCCGAGCGCCGGAAGGCCCGGCTCTCGCACCGGAGCTGACAGGCGGCCCGGAGCCTTCCGAAGAATCGGCTAAGCTGCAGCTCGGCCCGCATCGGCCAGGGCGGCCTCGACCGCCCGCATGGGATCGAGCAGGCGTCCGGCGCACCCGACCAGCAGCTCCTCCCGCACGAGAAGGGCTCCCGAGGGTGCCTCGCCGCCGAACACCGCCGCCAGCGCCTCCGAGGGTCTCAGCGAGGCGCCTTCGTTCCCCGAGGCGAGCATCATGCGAAACGAAGCGGGCGACACCGGCTCGAGAGAGAGGATCGCCTCGTCGAGCCTGAGCGTCCGCGTCTTTCCGTTGCGCCCCACCTGCAGGATGCCCGAGCCCCGCTCGCGGAAAGCCCTGAAGGCAGCCTCGAGGTCGCGCTCCTCGTCGAGCTCCACGCGGTAGCGCGCCGCCCGCACCGACTCCCCGAGCTTCGGAACGGCCTGCGGCGCCTCCCGGACCGCGAGGATCCTCAGGCCCCGCGGGAGCACCGCGTTGATCTCTTCGAGGGCGTCTTCGGGCTCGAGCTTCCCGTGACACTCGAAATCGAAGAACTCCGCCTCCGACGCGATGCCGACCGGCAGGGCCGGACCGAACGACAGCCTCGGCCTCGGATTGAACCCCTGCGAGTAGACGAACGAGATCCGCGCGCGGCGCAGGGCCCGCAGCAGAGCCCGCACGGTGTCCAGGTGGCCGAGGAAGCGTGCGCGGCCCCGCTTGGCGAACCGGACGCGGTAGCGGTACCGCGGGGCATCCGCGAGAGACCCCCCGGCCTGCCGACCCTCCTCCGCAAGCAGCGGCGGCGCCGCCTCGGCCGCGCGAGCCGGGAGCCCGGGGCCGGGTGCCGCGGGCGTGGCCAGCACGGGCAGCGACCTATCGCGCGGGCGTCCTGTCGTCTCGGCCACGATCCCCTTGACGCAGTCGCGGGCGAAGGGAGCGCAGCCGTGGCAGTCGGCGGGCCCGCAGACGGACAGAGTCGCTTCCCGCAGCGCCCGCTCGAGCTCGATCGCGAGCCACTTCTTGTTGACGAGCGGGTCCAGGACGTCCCACGGAAGGCGGCGGGCCGGATCCCAGTCCCCGTACGCGTAGGCCTCCGGCTCGACTCCTTCCTCCGCGAACGCCCGCCTCCAGACGCCCCAGCGGAACTGCTCGGCCCAGCCGTCGAAGCGAGCTCCCCGCCGCCAGGCCGTCTCGAGGACCCGGCACAGCCGCCGGTCCCCGCGCGAGAAGACGGCTTCGAGGAAGGACGTCTCGCAGTCGTGGTGCTTGAAGCGAACGCCCCGGCGCACCTGTGCCGCGATGCGGTCCTGCTTGCGGTAGAGATTCTCCATGCGGTCCTGGCCGAGCCACTGGAAGGGGGTGACCGCCTTCGGAACGAAGGAGGAGGCCGAGAGGGTGACCTCCACGCGGCGCCCGCCGGCGGCGCGACGGCCCGTGTCGAGGATCTTGTGGGCGAGATCCACCAGGCCGTCAATGTCCTCGTCGGTCTCCGTCGGCAGACCGATCATGAAGTACAGCTTGATGTCCTGCCAGCCGGCCTCGAAGGCGAGCCTGCACGCGTCGAGGATCTGCTCCTCGGTCAGGTTCTTGTTGATCACGTTGCGCAGCCGCTGGGTGCCGGCTTCGGGAGCGATCGTGAACCCCGACTTCCGCACCCGCCGGACCTGCCGCGCCAGCTCCTCGGTCATGGTCGAGGCGTGCATGGAGGACAGGGACACCGACACGGACTCCGGCTCGAAGCGGTTCATCAGGTCGTACAGGAGCGGGTGGATCGAGCCGTACTCGCCCGTGTTGAGCGAGGCGAGGGAGAACTCGTCGTAGCCCGTGGCGCGGATCGAGCGGATCACGGTGTCGCGGACCTGGTTCGGGTCGCGCTCCCGGGTCGGGCGGTACGTATAGCCGGCCTGGCAGAAGCGGCAGCCCACGGGGCAGCCCCGCATGATCTCCACCGATACCCGGTCGTGGACGATCTCGCCGTGGGGCACGACGATCCGGTCGGGGAACGGGTAGCGGTCGAGGTCGAGGACGAGGCGCCGCCTCACCGGATAGGGCGCCGCTCCCGTCGGGATCGGGACGAGAAGGCCCCCATCGTCCTCGGTCGCATAGAGAGACGGCGCGTAGAACCCCGGAACCTGCGCCAGCTCGCGGATCCGGGTGCGCCGGTCGGCGCCGCCGCGCTTGAGCTCCTTGAGGCGGTCCAGCATCTCGTGGAGCGCCTCCTCGGCATCTCCCACGAGGACGAGGTCCACGAAGTCGGCGATGGGCTCGCAGTTGAAGACCACCGGCCCGCCGCACAGGACGAGGGGGTCGCCTTCGCCCCGGTCGGCCGAACGCAGGGGGATCCCTCCGAGGTCGAGCATCTCGAGGATGTTCGTGAAGGTCATCTCGTACTGCAGGGAGAAGCCGAGGACGTCCAGCTGGCCGAGCGGCGTTCCGCTCTCCAGGGTGGCGAGGAGCCTGCGGTGGCGGCGCAGGGCGTCGGCCATGTCCGGCCAGGGGCAGAACACGCGCTCCGCGGCGGTGTCCGGGCGGTCGTTGAGCCTTGGGTAGAGGATGCGGTAGCCGAGATGGGACATCCCGATCTCGTACACGTCGGGATACGCCAGGGCGAACGTGATCTCCACGTCCCGATGGTCTTTCACCACCTCGTTCCACTCCCCGCCGATGTAGCGGGCAGGCCGCGACACCTCGGCCAGGATGCGGTCGAAGAGAGCGTCGTCGTCTGCGGTGGGCGCGCGACCGGCCATCGTCCCTCGCCCCGCGCGGCTGCGGAGAGCGCTCGAACGGCGCATTCTAACAGGGGACCCGCGAATCTCGCCTCGGGCCCCGATCGGCGCAATCGCGGGGCGCAGTTCGAATGGCACCCGGCCTCGCGAAGAGGCGCGGAGGGGGAGATCCGTCCACGAGACCAGGGCTCCAGGCCGCCGCGCGCGGCCGGCCCGCGCTAGCCCGCGAGCAGGTCCTCGGGGACGTTCACGTTGACGAGAACGCGGCCGAGGTCGAAGCGCGAGAGTTCCTGCTCGCGCAGCCGCCTCACGGCGAGCTCGGCCAGCAGCGCCCGCACCTTGTGCTGGCGGCGAGCCAGGGCCTCCCGAACCACCGGCTCCGCGCTTCTCCTCCAGAGCCCCACGAGAGGATGGTCCTTCCCCTTCGGATCCACGGGGAAGACGAGGTCGTCCTCGCTTCGGGCGGCCGCGACGATCGCCCTGAGCAGGTCCGTCTCCACCGCCGGATAGTCGCAGGCGAGAACGAGCAGGTCGGCCCGGCCCGTGGCTGCGAAGGCCGCTTCGAGACCGGCGAGGGGCCCGCGCCCCGCGGGAGGGGAGTCCTCGACGGGCGCGAAGCCCGGGGCGGGATTCGGCGCCCCCGGGGCGACGCCGATCAGGACGCTGCCGCACAGCGGCCTCAACGCGAGGGCCGCCCTTTCGGCGAGGCTGCGCCCCCGCAACAGCAGCTCTCCCTTCGGCTGCCCCATTCGCGAGCCGAGTCCGCCCGCCAGGACGAGGCCGATCGTCTGCGACAACTCTCCACCGCCTCCGATGCCAGCTACCTCGCGGCACCGCCCGTGAGCTCCGCGAGGAGCTCTCTCGACCGGTCGGTCCAGCCCGCGACGACCTCGAGGGCCCTGCCCTGCCCGTCCACGAGCACGGTCAGGGGCAGGATCACCTGTCCGCCGGCGTAGATCCGCCCGGGGGCCGAGGCGTCCGCGACGTAGACCGGGTAGCGGATCCCGCGCGAGGAGAGAAACCCCTGCACCGCCGCGGCGTCGGCGTCGAGGCTCACCCCGACGAGCTCCACGCCCGCCGCCTCGAGCGCGGGCCGCAGCCGCTCGAGCTCCGGCATCTCCCGGCCGCACGGCGTGCACCAGGTGGCCCAGAAGTTCACCAGGTGCCGGCGGCCCGGGCCGAGCAGCGATCGCAGGGAGAGCGTCTCGCCCGCCAGGGACCGCAGCCTCACGTCCGGAAACGCCCCGCCGCGCCGGAACGCGAGCTTCGCGGCGAGCGCCTCGTCCCGGGTCGCCGCCTCGGGCAGCGAGAAGCGCCGTTCCTCGAGGAGGTCGGCCCGATCGGCCCCCTCCACGATGCGGAGGGAGGCTCCAGCCTCCGCTCCCGGGATCCTCTGCCTCGCCCCGCTGGGCCAGACGACCTCCACCCACTGGGCGCGTCGCTCCGCCCCGAGACCGAACAGCAGCCGCGGATCGCTCTGGGACAGATAGCCGCTGCCGCCCGCCTTGATCTTCGTGAGGGTCCCGGCGGCCGTGCGTACCCTCACGACGGCGCCGAAGGCGTCCCGCCCGCTGCGGGTCCCCTCGAGCGAAACCCGCAGGAAGCCGTTGCGGCTGCCGACGTTGTTGCGAAAGAGATAGTGCCCCTCGCCCTGCAGGGCCGTCAGGAAGATGTCCGGATCGCCGTCGTTGTCGAAATCGGCGAACAGGGCGCCGCGGCCGTCGGAGAGGGAGTCCACCCCGCTCACGCCCGAGATGTCCAGGAGCTTCTTCGTTCCGAGGTTCAGGCACAGCAGGTCGCGCTCGAACCCGCTGAAGGACAGCCCCTGAGCGAAGATCGCCTCCATGTGGCGGCTCTGGTAGGAGCTGTTGCCGGCGGCCTCGACCTTCTCCGCGGCGGCCACCACGTGGCGCCAGAACAGGCTTCACGTGTCCTTCATGGTCTTGCCGGACACGAACCCGTTGGGGGAGTAGAGGTCCTCCCACCCGTCGTTGTCGAGGTCGAAGAACCCGCCCCCGTACGCCCAGCCCGCAGGCAGCCCTCCCGCCGCCTCCGACACCTCGCGGAAGCGGCCCCCGCCCAGGTTCTCGTAGAGGCTGTTGCCTGCCGCCTGCCGGACGAGCACCTGCTTGTCGCCGGGCGACTCCCCGTACAGCCGTTTCAGGATCCTGTTGCCCGCCATGGAGGACATGTTCGTCACGTGCAGGTCCAGGTCCCCATCGTTGTCGTAGTCGCCGAAGCAGGCCCCCATGCCGAAGCCCGGGTCCTCGAGGCCGCAGTCGGCCGCAGCGTCCGTGAAGCGGTCGCCGTCGTTGCGATAGAGGGCGTCCTCGCCGAAATCATTGGCCACGAAGAGGTCCAGGTCCCCGTCCTCGTCCACGTCCGCGAAGGCCGCGGCGTAACTCCAGCGCGCGTCGGCGACGCCGAGCCTCCCGGCGGCCTCCTCGAACGTCCCGTCGCCGCGGTTCAGGAACAGGAGGTTCGGCGTGCCGTTCGTCGCCCGCTCCCAGGAGTTCGGCATCACGACACCGTAGCGGTTGTAGCAGGTCACGTAGACGTCGGTGAAGCCGTCCCGGTTGACGTCGGCGGCGGCCGCGCTGAAGCCGATGGCCGGAATGGCGACGCCGGCTCGTTCCGAGACGTCCTGGAACCGGAGCCTGCCCTCGGGACGAAGGCGGTTCTCGAGAAGCACCTGGCGACCCACCGCGGCGAGGAACAGGTCCGGGTCCCCGTCGTTGTCGTGGTCCAGGAACAGGGCACCCGTCCCGGGCGGAGCGAACTTCACCAGGCTCTCGGCGCTCGCGTCCCGGAAGCGGCCGTCGCCGCGATTCAGGTAGAGATAGTTGCGCTCCACGCCGGTCGCGGCCAGGTCGAGCAACCCGTCCCCGTCCACGTCGGCGACGGCCGCGCCGTGGTAGGCGAACCCCGAGTTGCCCTCGCTCCCGAACGGGGGAACGAGGACGGACAGGCCCGCGGGCAGGGCGACTTCGGAGAACAGGTCCTCGCTCGAGACCTTGCTCTCGAGCGAGACTGCCTCGACCGAGCGGATCCGCCATGGGCTCCGGTCATCGCGCTCGGCGAGGATCGAGAAGCGGCCCTGCAGCCACTCGCGCCGTCCCTCCTGGTCGCGGCCGACGAGGAAGAAGCCGACCTGCGCCCGGCCTCGCCCCGACGCGCCGGGGTCGAAGTCGGCTCCCTTGACCTTGAAGCGAACGTCCTCGATCTCCGAAAAGTGGTCGAGCAGACGCGACAGGCTCGAGAGGACCGCGTCGCGACCGAGCTCCCCCGCTTCCGGGGCGGGGACGGCCCAGCCGTGCCGCCCGATCCATTTCTCGACGGGCTCGAGCGGAAGCGGGTCCGCCGGGAACGGAAGACCCCGCACGCGGTCCGCCAGGAATCGGCCCACCTGCTCGAGATCGCGGTCCCGCACCGCGACGGACAGGTCCAGCAGGTCGTTCGCCAGCGACTCGGAGAGATCCTCGACGGTGTCGAGCCAGCCCTGCGGGAAGCCCTCCCTCGCGCGCCCTCGCGCCGAGAAGTAGACGACCGCCCCGGCCGCTGCGAGGAGCAGCGCGAGGAGCGAGGCTGCCCGCACGGCCTTCGACATCCCGGCTCCCCTCTCCGTTCTGCGGCGCCCTCGCGCGCCGGGGCAACGCCCGGATTCTATACGCGCTCGCCTCCGGCGAGGCCAGCCGTGGGGCGGCCCGGCGAACGCGGCGCGTGGTAGACTCTGGCGTTCTCTGCGGGGGACCTGGACGTTTGAGACCGAGCCGTTCGCGAGCCGCGGCGGTCGTGCTGTCGGCGGTGGCGCTCGACCTCTCCGCGTGCAGCTCTTCGGGGCCAGCGCCCGCCGCCTCGGAGATCGGGGATCGCGCGCTCGACGATGTGTACTTCGTGGATGTCGCCGGCGAGGCCGGGCTGGACATCGTCACCGCCTGCGGAGACCCCGCCAAGGCCCACCTGCTCGAGTCCACGGGCACCGGCGTGGCCGTGGGCGATTACGATGGGGACGAGGATCTGGACCTTTACTTCGCGACGGCGCAGACGACGACCGACTGGCTCGCAGGGCGGAAGCCGCGCGCCAACGCGCTCTATCGAAACAACGGCGACGGGACCTTCACCGACGTGGCGGCCCAGGCTGGCGTCGCCCGCGCCGAGTGGACCTCCGGCGCCTACTTCGTGGACTACGACAACGACGGTGATGCCGACCTGTTCCTGACGGCCTGGGGGCCGAACGTCCTCTACCGCAACGAGGGCGACGGGACGTTCACGGACGTGACGCGGCGGGCGGGTGTGGCGGGCTCTCCCGGCGCTTGGAGCGCGAGCGCCGCGTTCGGCGACCTCGACCGGGACGGAGACCTGGACCTGTACGTCACCAACTACGTCGAGTACGACCTGCGGGACCCGGCGCTCGGAGGGCTCAGGACCGTGTGGCACGGCATCCCCGTCTACCGCGGCCCGGTCGGGCTCGTCGGGGTCAAGTCCTGATTCTGCTGTAAACGCGCCTGGGGGTTGAAGCCGGTCTGCA
>JBBIHW010000041.1:0-13810 GCA_037446795.1 Acidobacteriota bacterium | reverse complement strand
GCCCGGGAGGCGGTCGCGGCGGGCGAGCAGGCGCGGCTTCCCGCCATCGCTTGGAGGAAGCTCGCGGGCCTGTCGGTCCTCTGGACGCTCTACGCCGTCGCGGTCCTCGCCTGGGGCTTCCTGCGCTCGAGCCGGCCCGCGCGATACGCGGCGCTGGGCCTCCTCGGCGCCGCGGTCGTCAAGGTGTTCGTCGTGGACCTGAGCGAGGTGCAGGCGATCTACCGCGTCGTCTCGTTCCTCGTGCTCGGCGTCGTGCGGCTCGGCGTGTCCGCGGCCTACCAGAAGCTGCGGGGGCGGCAGCGCCCTCCGGCCTCCCCGCTCCAGACGCGCCCGTGACGCGGCGCGCGAGTCGGGCTCAGGGGCAGGTCGCGCCCGCCTCCTGCGCCGCGATCCCGCAGAGGCCGACGCCGTTGGCGGGCAGCGGCAGGCCGGCCCGGTCGAAGCCGTGCGGGCCCTCGTTTCCGGCTCCGTCCGAGGAGGCGAGGAGGAAGAACGCGTTCCCGGAGGCGGTCACCGGAAGGGGCAGGTCCGCGCGGCCCGAGGTCCCGAGCCCGCAGTAGGCGCCCGCGTACGTATAGGAGGACACCTGCGCGAGATCCCCGTAGAACAGGTTGTAGTCGCGCGCCGTGCACGAGCGCACGTCCCAGCGCACCCTCATGGTCGCCGCCCCGATCCGGTCCGCGCGGAGCATCGCGCCGGGCACGACCGACCCGTCGGGCACCGCCGTCGGAGCGTCGGAGGCCTCCTGCCACTGCCACATGCTGCGCCCGTGGGTGCCGAGCCGCAGCGTGTCCTGGTCGCGGTCGAACGTCAGCTCGATCGAGGAGACCGTCGGGAGCCCCGTGCTCCACCCGTACCAGTGGGCCGAGTCGTCGTCGGAGCGGAAGACGCCGAGATCGGTGGCCGCGATCAGGGTCCCGGGCGAGTCCGCATCCACGACGAGGTCGTTGATGGGGACGTCGGGAAAGTCTCCGGTCACGTCGGCCCAGGTCTGCCCCCGGTCGGACGACTTCCAGATCTTGCCCGACCCGTAGCCCGCGAACACGACGTAGACCGTGTCCGGGATCGTCGGGTGGGCGCGGATCCGCCGCACGGTGCGCTGCGGCATCGCGGCCGAGCGGATGTTCGTCCAGCTGACCGGGGTCGCGAGCGCGTTCCCCGTGACGAAGAGGCCGCCGGCGTCGAAGCCCGCGTAGACGACGTTCGAGTCGGTCGGGGCCACCTCGATCGCCGACACGGTGATGCCGAAGTAGAGGGGACCGCTCACGCCCACCCAGTTCGTGGCGCGCGCGTCCATCGAGCGGTAGACGCGGTTCGTCGCGGTCCACATGTTGTTGCGGTCCGACGGGTCCGCGACCAGGATCCCGACCCACGGGTGCGGCTCGCTGCGGCCGATCCCGCCGTTGGCGCTGGCGAACGAGTCCCCGCCGTCGGTGCTCCGCTGGATGTTCAGGTTCTGGTACTCGCCGACGACGATCGAGGTCGTGGGCGGACCCGTCATGCACATGCCGCCGTCGCCGCCGAGCACCTGCTGCCAGTCCGGATCGTCGGCCTGGCGGCGCCGGTGGGAGCCGTTGTCCTGCGTCCCCCCGAAGGCCCAGTACGAGTCCGCCGGGTGGCGGCAGATGCCGTAGTACTGGGTCGTGTCCATGCCCTGCGACCACTCGACCCAGCTCGCCCCGGAGTCGGTCGAGCGGTAGATCCCGCCGTCGTTGGCCAGGATGATCTCCCCGGGAGCCGGCGTGAAGACGAAGTGCTGGTCCACGTGGACGTAGTTGGGGGACCCGTGGCCGCCCGAGGAAGAGGTCGCCCTGGTCCAGGTTGCCCCGCCGTCGGTCGAGCGATAGGTGTCGATCCCGCCGGCGAACATCACGTCCGGGTTGCCGGCGTCGATCCCGACGGCGATGTCGTACCAGCACTGGCCGCCGCAGAAGCCCGACGAGCCGTCGAGCCGCGTCCACTGGTCCCCGCCATTGACGGTCTTGTAGACGGTCCCGCCGGCGGTGTCTATCCCGGCGACGAGGACGTCCGGGTCGGACCTGGACACGGCGAGCGCGATGCGGCCGACGCTGCCCTTGGCGGGCAGGCCGTCGGTGAGCAGGCTCCAGGTGGCGCCCCGATCCGTCGAGCGGTAGATGCCGCCGTCGGGCCCTCCCCAGATGGCGCAGTACACCCAGTCCGCGTTGTCGGGGCGGACCAGCACGTCCGAGGCTCCCGCGTTCGTCGGGAGCCCCGGGGCCGAGATCAGCGAGAAGGTCGCGCCGGCGTCCGTGCTCACGTAGCAGCCGCTGTCTCCCGCCGCGTAGATCCGCGAGGGCTCGGACCGGTGCATGGCGAGCCGGCGGACCGCCGAGGAGAACCGGTTGCTCTCGGTCCAGGTCGCCCCGCCGTCGCTCGACTTGAGGACGCCGATGCCGGGGTAGTTGTCTATGGCGCCGTTGCCCTCGCCCGTGCCGAAGTAGATCACGTCGGGATTCGAGGGGTCGAGCAGGATCGCGCCGCCCGAGAGGGTCTTCTCGAAGTCGGTCAGGGTCTCCCAGGTGGCGCCGCCGTCCCTCGTCCTCCACACCCCGCCGTCGGCCGCCGCGGCGTAGAGGGTCAGAGGCTGGCCCTCCGGCCGGTCGAGGCCGGTCATCCGGCCCGGGATCGTGTACGGCCCGATCGGCACCCACACCCCGTACGGGGAGATCCCGCCCGCCGCGGCCTCCGCCATCGCGCCCCCGGAGCGGAGCCGCTCGGCGGCGGACTCGATCGAGCCCTCGGGCGGCAGGGGGACGTCGCCGCGCTGCGGCGGCCCGCCGGAGGCATCCGCCGCGCGGCGCCTGCTGTCCCACGCCTCGAGCGCCTTGCGGGTCCGGACCGGGTCGCGCAGGACCGCCACGCCGCGGTCGCGCCAGCCTTCCGGCACCGGCTTGTCGAACGGATCGAGCCGGAAGCGGTAGTACCAGTAGAGGCGCATCACGCGCTTGTCGGCCCGGCCCGAGTGGATGAGGCGGGCCCAATGCCGGAAGGACGGGTCCGCGGCGTTCAGCTCGGCCTCGGTCAGCGGCGTCCAGAGGCGGAACCTCTCGGGGTCTCCCTCGGGTCCCTTCTCCACGTCCATGCCCGGCTCGAGCGGGGCGGGCTCGCGCTCGACCGGGGGGACGAGCCTCGTGCGGCCCGACGCGGGCTCGGCCTCCGGCGCCGCGCTCGCGGCGACGCCGAGGCCGAGCAGGACGGCCAGCAGCGCGGCGCGTTTCCTTCTCGTCACGGGCCCTCGTTCCCGCAGGCGTCGAGCGCCTTGACGACGTAGGCGCGATCCTCGCCCGTCAGCATCTCCTCCCTGTCCTCGTAGAGGGTCCCCTCCACCTCGGCGATCGCCGCGAACGGCCCCTGCGGGGAGGAGGCGCGGTAGATCCGGTACGCGACCGCGCCGGAGGCCGGCTGCCACGCGAGCCGCACGTGGACATCGTTCTCGTTGGCCGCCTGCAGCGTCGCGCCCACGTCGCCGGGGGCGGGTTGCGAGACGTCGTCCCGCGCCGAAACGTAGGCCGTGTTGGAATCGGTCACGCCGCCGTTGTTCGGTCCCGTCGAGCAGGTCTCGTCGTTCTCCGCCCGGACGAGGTAGTACAGCGTGACGCCGTCGGGCGCGGCCGCGTCGGTGAAGGAGGTACCGGCGACACCCGTGGCGATCCGGTTCGAGGCGGAGGGGGTGAAGCCGGGCGTCGTGTCGCGATAGACCGAGTACGTCCCGCTCGAGCCCGTCCCCCACGCGACCGCGGCGTCCCAGTCCACGCGGATCCCGCTGTCCGCGCACGCCGCGACGTCGGTCGCGGCCGTCGCGCCCGCGAAGGAGGGCGCCCCGGCGCACCCCCCGCAGGCGACCCAGTCGGGATCGCCGGCCGACTTCACGACGACCCGGTCCACGTTCCAGCCCGACCGGCTCGAGGACGGGCTGAACCCTCCGGTCTGGCGGAACCGGATCCGAAGCTGCGGGTTGCCGTCGGCCTGCGCGGAGATGTCGAGCGTCTGGAGACTCCACGCCGACTCGCTGTTGCCGAAGGTGGAGTTGCTCGACCACACCGTGGTCCACACGCCGC
Source organism: Acidobacteriota bacterium (assembly GCA_037446795.1). Taxonomy (GTDB): domain Bacteria; phylum Acidobacteriota; class Polarisedimenticolia; order Polarisedimenticolales; family JBBIHW01; genus JBBIHW01. The sequence continues at coordinate 9,731 of JBBIHW010000041.1, read as the reverse complement.
CCTTGAAGGCGTCCACGGAGGAGACCGGCCCCACCGGTCCCACGTTCAGCCACCGCCGGAACTTGAGCTGCCCGCCGGTCAGGCTCGACGCGTTGATGGTCGGGCTCGTCGCGCTCTCGGTTCTCTGCGGCTCGTAGTCGCCCGGTCTCGTGCCGAGCCCCGTCAGGTCGTGGCCGAGGACCTGGCTGCCCGCGAAGGCCGAGGAGGGATCGGGAGGAGAGGAACCCTTCCCCTGCGGCGCCCCGATCTGCCACTCCCCCTCGAGCGTCCAGCCCGAGCTCGTCTCGAAGTTCTCGACGAAGAGCCCGGGCATGCGGGTCGCGTCGAAAGCGAAGGGGGAGCCCCCCGCGTCGGAGGTCGTGACGTTGCCGTGGGGGTCGGCCGATGCGACCCGGAAGTGGAACCTCCCGCACTCGGCGAGCGGCCGGATCGTGACCGCGTGGCTCGTCACGAAGGTCGGGTTCGAGGCCACGTTGCCCAGCGCGGGCGTCGGACCCCACTCCACGCGGGAGTCCGCCAGCTCGGAGGTCGTCCACCGCACGACCGCGGAGTCGTCGGTCACGTCGGTGACCCGCACGCCGCTCGCGTGCGGGCCTCCGCAGTCGGCGGCCGCCGTGGCGAACGCGACGCCGGAACCACCCGCTCCCGTGTCGTCGTCCTGGTAGGTCACCGTGATCAGGTCGCCGTCGGCCACCTGGAGGACGCCGTCGCCCGAAACCGCTGGTCCGGGCGAGACGGGGATCGAGCCGGCGAACTGGGAGGTTTCGGCCCCGGTCTCGGTCAGCGTCACGACCTCGGGGCCCGGCTCGGTCGTCGAGGTCACGGTCACCTGGACCGTCTCGACGACGCCCGGGTCCTGGCCGAGGCCGAGGTCCACGACCTCGATGCCAGCCGTGTCCGAGCAGCCGTACGAGGCCGCGTCGAGGCGAACCTCGCCCTTCTGCGGCAGGGCGGCCACGGCCTTGCAGGCCGACACGGCCCCCAGGCAGGACGCCGTGGCGCCTTCCGCCTGAACCGCGTAGTGCAGCGTGAAGGAGTTCGGGAGGCCGGTGTCGTCGTAGGAGGTCGCGGGGGTCTCGACGGTGGCCACGACGGTGTGACCCGCCTCGCAGCCGAGGTCGTTGCGGAGCACGTGGTAGCGGGTCGCCCCGGGCACCGCGCTCCAGGAGAGGTGGACGGCACCGTCGTCGGGCGTCGTGGCGAGCGCGGGAGCCGCGGGCGCCGCGCAGGCGGAGAAGCTCTGGTTCGAGGGGTCGGACGCCGACCCGCACGCGATCCCGTGGCGGTCGAAGGCGGCGAAGATCGCCCCCGCGTGCGGGGTCCCGTTGGCGAGGTTGCCGTCGTCGTCGTCCACGTTCCGCATCGAGTTGAACCAGGACCCCGCGTTGCACCCGTCCGAGCTCGGCAGCGCGCAGTTGTACGCGTTTCCCCCCGAGCCCTGGCGGGACTTGTAGAACAGGCGGTCGGCGATCTGCCACGCGGTCTGCGGGTCGAGCCCCATCGCCGGCAGGTCCCGGAAGGCCAGGTCCCACACCGCCTCGCCCGCGATGTACCCCTCGCAGTGCTCCTCCTTGCCGCAGGGACCTCCCCCGCCCCCGCAGTTGTTCTGGGCGAAGCCGGCCGGCGTGGCCGGCGTGTGCGACTGGTGCTTGTCGAAATCCTGGTCCCGCACCCCGGTGCAGTCGAGGCAGGGATCGCCGTAGCCGCCGCAGTTGCCGCTCACGCGGAAGCCGCGGCCGATGCACGAGAGGTGCGTCTCGAAGAAGGCCACGACGTCCGCGTACGCCTCGGACGGGTTGTCGTATCCGCCCCCGTCGTTCTGGTCGAGCCCGTGGCCCCACTCGTGCACGATCACGCCGGACTGCTCGCCCGTGTTCCGGCATCCGCCGCCCGACTTGTAGAAGTTGACCGTGCCGTTCCAGAACGCGTTGCACGTGGAGGCGATGTTCACGTTGTCGCCGAGCTGGGAGGCGAGCCACGCGTTGCCGGGCAGCCACGCGCGCCCCTTCTCCATCGCGCGGTTCAGGTGGTAGAAGCTCGTGCGGCTGGCCCGGGTGTTGCCCGGGCTCGCACCCGGCGGCACCAGGCAGTCGGTTCCCGGGCTCGACCCGAGGTCGAGGTCCCCGCCGCAGGGCCTCGTCTCGCCGATCGCGCCGCAGTTGTCGCCGACCCGGACGAACGGGCCCGCGAGAGTCGTCGTGGCGCTCGAGCCCGTGGCTCCGCACGCGAACACGCCGAGGTCGGTCGCCACCTGCGGCGAGCCGTCCACGGAGACGTCGGCGTAGGGCAGGGGCCAGTCGGCCTGCTCGCACCCGCTCGGGCAGGAGCCGTCGTTCGAGACCGGGTGCACTCCCCCCGCGACCCGGGCGTAGCGGTTGTCGTCGTAGAAGGCGAGGATCTTCCCCGTCGCCGCGTCCACCTTGCCGACCCACGTCCCGGGGTCGCCCTCCACGCGTAAGGCGAAGCGGTAGGCGAGGCGAAGGATCGTCCCCTCCCCGGCGCGACCGCGGTACGGGCCGGAGACTGCGGGCTCGGCGGGGGTCGTCACGAGCACGCGGGTTCCCGACTCGAGCTCGTCCACGCGCTCGTCCGGACCGAGCCCCATGTAGGCGCGCAGCACGCTGCGGGCGTCCTCGACCGCGAGCGCGGCCTCGGGTACTGCGGCGAGCCTCGCCCAGCGCGTCGCCCCGAAGGAGACGAGCTTCCCGCGAACGATCCAGAAGAGGAAGCGGTGCCCCTCGACTTCGATCCCGCCGGCCCGCCGCTCGAAGACGAGGAGCCAGTGGTCGCGGTCGAGGGCGCCCGAGCCCGCCGGGCTCAGGACCAGCTCCGCGGGATCCACCTTGAAGAGCTGCCTGTGCGCGGCGAGGAAGTCGCGCGCCCTCGCCTCGAGGGCGGACAGGGCAGGGGCCGGGGCGTCGGGGTCGAACCACTCGATTCCCGCGCCCTCGACGAGGAGCGGGGCCCCGGACCGGCGATCCACGCGGACGCGCCAGCCGCCGCCGCGGGCCCGAGAAAAGCTCTCCCAGCCCCGGGCCTCCGCCTCGAAGCCCGGGATCTCGTCCGGCGCCTCGGCGGCGATCCCGGCCGCGGCCGCCGGATCGTGGACGACGAGATGGCCGAAACGGCCATCCTCCCGCACGACCAGCGCCTCGGCGGCGCCCGAGACCACGAGAGCGCAGAGCAGGGAGGACCACCGCCGCGCGGCCGGACCCATGCTGGAACCCCCTTCGCGTCGCCCCATGGAAAAAAGCGGGCGAGTGTAAGTGCAGCCACGGACACCGTCAACCGGGCGAGCGGTCCGGGAGGACCGCCTCCGCGCCGACCCCGGCCGCGCAGCTACGGGCATGCCGGGCTCGCCGGAGGCCGCTCCGCCGCCGCGCTGTTCCCCCCGAGGCTCCCGTCGCGGCAGTTCCGGTGGGCGCCCGCGAGGTAGTAGGAGTCGAGGCCGTCCGTCTTGTCGGTCAGTGTCGTCGTGCTCGAGGGGAGGCCGCAGTGCGACGGGCCGATGACGCCGTGGTCGTAGACGCCGCCCCGGAGGGAGCCGAGGCTGCCGCGGTACAGGTGATGGCTCTCGCCGCCACCCGCGATGTCCTCCCACTGCCAGGTGACCGACGTGGCGTCCGTGGCGGCGACGACGAGCGGCGAGGCCGAGCCCGGACCCGACACCTCCGGCGTCGCCGTGTCGAAGCCGCCGCTGGCGACCAGGGCGAACGGCTGCGTGTCGCCGAAGGCCGGGTCGCCCATCGGGACGTTCGTCCCCTGCACCCGGATCGTCCACGTTCCCGCCACGAGCTCGCCCGGCGGAACCCTCACCGCCTCGAAGACGTTCGTGTGGTCGTCGGTCGTGCCGCCCGCGGCATCGCTCTTCGTGTACCGGCCTCCCTGGAAGGCGCTGTCGAAGTTGCCGCCGTGATAGGTGAGCCCCGGGCCCCCGCCCGGGCCGATCACCGTCAGGCGAAGGTCGTTCGTCAGCGTGGAGCCCTCCCGGTCCACCCAGTCGAGCGTGACCCGGAAGGGGTCGGTGGCGTCGGCGACCTCGATCTTCTTCTCGAACAGGCCGCCGGTCGCGAGCCCTTCCGCCATGCCCCGGTCCACGACGCAGATGCCCCGGGGCGTGCGCGAGTCCCCCGCGATCGGCAGCGCGCTCGAGAGGTTCGCGCGCCCCATTCCCATCGAGCCCATGAGGCCGGGCCTCGCGCAGCCCGTGCAGGACTCGACGAACTCACCGCTGTGCATCAGGACCGCCTTGACCAGGGCGCCGGAGGGCGCGAAGGCGTCGGCCGGCTGCGCCGTTCCCGTGGGCGCGTAGCCCTTCTCGAAGTAGTCGCGCACCAACGCCGCCGCGCCCATCAGGTACGGGCTCGAGAAGGAGGTCCCGCAGGAGCCCTGTCTCACGGTGCTCGAGGGCGCCCCCGTGATGTCGTTGTCGTTGCTCTGGATGCTCGTCGAGGTGTCGTAGTTGAACGGGGCCGGGTTGCCGTTGGCGTGGTCGCAGGCGGGGCCGAGCACGGTCGGGCACATGCGGTTGTCCGGACAGGGCCCCGTGGAGCCGTAGAACTCGTTCTGGAAGGGGTCCTGGTAGTGGCCGCCCGAGGAGACGTTGTTCTTGTTGGTGCCGGGGCAGGCGTTGCCGCTCCCGCCGTTGCCCCCGGAGAAGAAGGTGAGGAAGTCCTTGTGGTCCCAGGCGTACTGGTCCGCGTCCCGGGCGTGGCTTCCGTAGGTGCCGTAGCTGCAGATGGCGAAGGAGCCGTTGAAGAGGTGCCCTCCGTTGGCGCGCACCTCGTCGTAGGCCGCGAAGAGATTCGACGGGGGGCTGAGGCCGCCGAGCACGCAGTTGGCACAGGTCGCCGACTGGATGTCCTGGAAGACGATCCTGGCCTTCTTGGCCACGCCCTCGAGGTCGCCGTTCTGGCCGAAATCCGTGCGGTTGCCCACCGCGCACTGGCTCGTGTTGGTGCCGTGCTCGTAGGCGATCCCGAAGCACACGCCGGGGCACGTGGACCGGTCCCCGCCGCCGTGCGGCGTGTAGGCCACGACCTTGCGGTGGCCCGGCCCCGGCGTCCCGGCGTCCGAGGCCGTGTGCGACACCAGGATCGTGTCCACGTCGAGGCCGCTGTCCATGACGGCGACGACCTGGGTGCTCCCGTCCACCCCCGCGTCCCAGAACGGGGTCCCGTTGTCCACGAAGCCGCTCTGGAGGACGACCTTGGACTCGGCGTTCAGCGCGATGCCCTCGCGGGAGACCTCCTCGATCCAGTACACCTCGCTCATGCGGGAGGCGGCGAGGACGAGATCGGGCGCGGCGGTGAAGTACACGCCGCCGGCCCGCTCGCTGGGGTCGAAGGTCGCCCGCGCGTCCACCGACGCGCCGAGGGCCGCGAGCCGCTCGGCGACGGCGTGCCTCTCGTCCGCCTCGAACAGGAGGGCGCGCACGTAGATCCGCTCGTTGCTCGCGACCTCGGGATCGAAGGTCGGCCCGTGCCCGAGCGTGGGCTCGATGCGATAGGCCGGGTGGTATGGGCCGGTCCAGACCACGCCGGGAAGCCTCGCGAGCGCGGCCGGGTCCGCCGCCCGGACGACGAAGGTGTAGGAAGGCCGGTAGGCGCGGATCGTCGCTCCGGCGGCGCGCAGCGCCTCCTTCGCCCCCTCCGTGATCGGGCCGTCGAGCTGGACGAGCCAGGGGGTGCCCGGTGCCAGGCTCGACTCCCCGGTGAGCGCGAGCTCCCGCGGGATATCGAGGCCGGGACCGCGGGTATCGAAGGAGCCGACCTCGAGCCGGACCACCCTCGGGTGGTCCCGCAGCGCCTCCGGGACCTCGCCGTACCGCGGCCCGGTCTCGAACGGCCACCAGTCCCGCCGCTCGAGAAGCCCCGCCGAGGCGTACCGATCGGCCGCAGTCGCGCTCGCCGCCGCCAGGGCGCACAGAACCGCCCCTGCGAGCCATGGACTCCGCACCGTCCCCCCTTCGCCTCGGCTCCGCGCGACCGCTCCCGGGCCGAACGGGGCCGCGGCCCCGGCGAGCACGTACTTATACGCCACGTTCGTCCCGGCGTCAGCAGCCATCTCTGGCGCCTCCCCGGGGGGCGATCACCGGGGTAACCGGCGTCCCCTTCGCGCCTCCTTGCGGCGGCTCCTGTCCTTCGGCGGAGGGGAACGGCGCCCGCAGGAAGTGGCCCGACCCGCCAGGACCAGGACTCCTGCCCGGTCCTCGCGACCGGAAACAGGCTCCGTGGGAGACGGCCTCGCACCTCGAGCGCGGGCGCCAGCGCGCGGAGCGCGACCGCCGGCGAGCTCCGGTGCTCCGCCGGCAGCGCGGGCGCGGCGGCAGCCGGCTCGGCTTCTCTCCCCACGGAAGAACCGGATCCCAGCCTTCGCCGCGACGACGCCGCCACACAAAGGCTCGCCGGAGAGCCCCGCGGGGCTAGGAGCAGGCCCCGGCCTCGCGCTCGGAGCCGCCGGTGGCCTGACCGTAGCTCCCGGGTCCGCACGCATTGCGCCCGCGGACGAGGTAGTAGAAGCCGGCCCCGGGCGGAGGCGACTCGGGATCCTCCGCGGTGGAGCCGACCAGCCCGAACTGGAGGCAGACCTCGGATCCATCCGATCCGAGAGCGGACACCGCCGCCAGGTCGCCCCGCATCACGTCGTGGACGGTTCCGGGACCGGCCTCGGGAGCGCTCGAATCCCACACGAGCGTCGTCCGGTCGGGCAGCAGGCGCAGGTTCCGGACCTCCGTCGGCACGGCGAAGGCCGTGGGATCCGAGGGCGCGCAGTCGCAGGCGTCTCCCGCGCCGTCACCGTCACCGTCCTCCTGGAGCGGGTTCGGATCGGCGGGGCAGTTGTCCGCGGCGTCCCCCACGCGGTCGTGGTCCGCATCCGGCTCGATGACGACGTGGAGCAGCGGCGCGCCCGCAGGGTCGCCCTCGAACGACTCGGCCACGCGCCTGCCCGTGCCCGTGAAGATCAGGGTGAGCGCGTTTCCGCTCGCCCAGCCGGGCCGCTCCACGATCTCCTGGATCACGGCGGCGATATCCGCAGTCCGCTGATCGGGGCCGGACTGGCCCGTCTGGGACCAGGGTGGCGGATCCCACGGGACCGCGGCTGCCGTCCTCGGCCGGCTGGAGAGGTTTCCCGTCGTGCTCTTGAGGAGCGCGGAGTCGTCCGCGGCCTCCCCCTCGATGATCAGCGACGTGGGCTCCTGCGACGTCTCGTCCACCTCGAACTGGACGTACGCGGTCGCGATGGTGGCGTTCTGCGGAACGTTGACGCCCGTGAAGCGCAGGGCCACGGTCTGGTTCGAGGCGTCGTCCACGAGCTCGAGGTCGGCGCTGTTGAGCGTGACGGCACCCGTGGCGCTCTCCTCGGCGTCGGCTGCGGAGTGGGCGATCCGGGACTCGATCACCAGGTCGTTCACCGTGACCGTCGTGAAGTCGTGCGTCACCAGCTCGCCGTCCGTGGCGGTGAGCCTCAGCACGTAGGTGCCGCCCACATCGAAGCTGGCCGTCGTGGCGGCGGCGTTCGCATCGGCGAAGGTCGCGGTCCCCGGACCGCTCGCCTGGCTCCAGGAGACCGCGACCGCGCCGGGAGAAGCCGGCACGCCGTCGTCGCTCGCGCTGCCGTCGAGTGCCGCGGCCTCGCCCAGGTTCACGGCCCGGTCGGGGCCGGCATCCACGCTCGGGGCCGCGTTCGGATGGCACGTGCCGGAGCCGGAATCGGTGAACGTGGCCCCCACGATGGGGAGGAACTCCCACTCGTAGCCGCTCGCGCCGAGGACGAGCTTGAGCACGCCGTGGCTCGTGTTGTTCCGGACCTCGCTGTTGGGCGCCGTCGTGCCGAAGCTCGACAGGCCCGCGCCGCCCGTCCCGGCGATGAACTCGCGGATGCCGCGCTCGGGGTCCGCGACACCGTCCGGGTCCTGCGGCGCGAAGCGCTCGTAGTAGTGGTTGTGGCCGTTCAGGACCAGCTCCGCCCCGGCGTCGTGGAGGATCCGCCAGAAGTCCCGCAGCCGCGAGTTGCCTCCGCTCGAGCTGAACCGCGGCCGGTGCCACATCGCGACGGTGCACCGGCGCCCGCTCGATGCCAGGTCGGCTTGCAACCAGCGGGCCTGCGGCGAGCTCGTGTCGCACCCGCCCACGAGGTCGCACTCGGAGTCCAGAACGATCACGTGCCACTCGCCCACGTCGTAGCTGTAGTAGCCCTTGCCGGGCTCGCCGGCGGCGGGGCCGAAGTAGCTGAAGTAGCCTGCGGCTGCCGGCGTGAAGTACTCGTGGTTGCCCGTCGCGGGCCGGGTCCGAGCCTTGTGGCGCCCCCAGGTCGGTTCATAGCAGCCGGCGTAGTTTTGGTCGGAACCGTCCGGGTACGCGTTGTCGCCCAGCGTGAACACGGTGCCCGCGATCGCGTCGAGGAGCTGGGCCGTCTTCTCGTCGCGGTCCCAGCTGCAGCCCGCGATATCCCCGGCCCCGACGAGCACCACCGGCTCGCTCGCGAGCAGCCTCGGCGCGAGCGACACGACCGCTGCCACCAGAGCGGCGGCGAGCGACACGCGGGCACACGAGCGCGCGCCGCCCAGGCCTTTCCCTCGTCGCGGCACGGGCCGGGCGAAGCTCACCTGGCTCCCTTCGCGGGCCGTCCGTGTCGGCCGCGTGCCGGAATCCAGTACTTCGAAGGATGAGGATCGTCAACCAGATTCCGGGCGGATGGAGCCGCACTCGAACGCGCACCGCACGGTCAACGGGCGAAGCCTTTTGGGATCGTCGGCGTCTTCGGGGACTTCCCAAAACCCTGTGGCCCCCTTCGCACGGACGGCGCTCGGATCCGCGCGGCGCCGGCCGGGGTAGACTGCTCCGCCCGTGAAAACCGCGCAGGAGGAGATCGCCGAGCTGACGGTCAAGTCCGTGACCGCGGGCGTCCTCCTCGGGATCGTGTTCGGCGCGGCCAACGCCTACCTCGGTCTCCGGGTGGGCCTGACGATCTCCGCCTCCATCCCCGCGGCCGTGATGACCGTCGCCCTGTTCCGCGCGATGCGGGCGGGGGGAACCATCCTCGAGGCCAACCTCTCGCAGACCATCGGCTCCGCCTCGACCTCGCTCGCGAGCGGCACGATCTTCACCGTGCCCGCGCTGTTCCTGTGGGGGACGGCGCCGCCGTACCTCCAGGTCGTCGCGCTCTGCTTCCTCGGGGGCGTGCTCGGCCTGACCGCGATGATCCCGCTGCGTCGCCTGCTCATCGTGAAGGAGCACGAGCAGCTCCCCTTTCCCGAGGGCACCGCGTGCGCCCAGGTCCTGCGCGCCACGACCGCGCGCACCCGCGCCGGGGCCTGGGTGTTCCGCGGAATGGCCGTGGGTGCCGGCGTCAAGCCCCTGGTGTCGGTGGCCTTCCTCCTTCCGGGCGCCGTGCACGTGGCGCTCCCCGTGTTGCGCAACGCCGAGGTCGGGCTCGAGCTCGCCCCCGCGCTGATCGGCGTGGGCTTCATCCTGGGCCATCGCCAGTCCGCCGTCCTCGTCGGGGGCTCGACCGTCTCCGCGCTGGCGCTGACGCCACTGATCGCCTACCTGGGCAGCTCCCTCGCGGCGCCTCTCTACCCGGAGACGACGAAGCTCGTGTCGGAGATGAGCGCCGGGGAGATCTGGCAGAGATACGTCCGCTACATCGGGGCCGGAGCGGTGGCCGCGGCGGGGATCCTGACCGTCGCCCGCGGCTCGCCCACGATGGCCGCCGCGGTCGCCGCCGTG
>JBBIHW010000040.1:0-13925 GCA_037446795.1 Acidobacteriota bacterium | reverse complement strand
CCGACCGACGTGTTCGGCCGACAGCTCGCCTTCAACCTGCTCCCGGAATCGGTCCTGCCGGCCGCGGAAGCCTCTCTCGAGCGACGCGTGCGGTCCGAGGTCGCCGATCTTCTCGGCTGGCGCACGCCGAGACTCGCCGTGAGGCTCCTGACCGCTCCGGTTTTCCACGGACACGGGATCAGCCTGCGGTTCGTCCCCGGGAGGCGGGCGACGGTCGAGGAGGTGGCGGGCAGCTACGCGGGACTGCCGGCGCTGTCGAGCCCGGGCTCGGCGGGACCCGCGACACCGCTCGAGAGCCACGAGATCCGGCACACCTCGGTCAGCGAGGTCGCCGACGACGGGATCGGCGGCTTCTGGATCTGGGCCGTCGCTTCCGAGGCCGCAGCGGCCGCCGCCGAGCAGGCGCTCGAGGTCGCGCTCGGGCTCTTGGAACTCGAAGGAAAGAGGACGCCATGAGACACGCGACAACGATCCTCTCGATGGGGCTCGCCGGCTGGATCGGCCTCTCCCGCGGCGCCGAGCCTCCCGAGCCCCCCTCGCAGCCGGGGGCGGTGGAAGCGCTCGCCGCGACCCTCGAAGTGGAGCGCACGCTCCTGCGGGAGGACCAGGCGCGTCACGAGCAGGTCGCCTCCCAGCGCACGGAGGCCGCCTCGAGGGTCAACGAGCTGTACCGGAGCCTCGACGCGGCGCTCCGCCGCGACGACACGCAGGCCGCGTCGGCCGTGGACGACCTGTTCTCCAGGATCGAGGAGGCGGAGCGGGAGCGATCGGAGATCCTCTCGCGCGAGCGGGCGCTCGTCGAGCGGATGCGCGACCGCCTGCGGAGGATCGCCCTTCTCGAGGAGCAGGTCGCCGCGGTGCAGCAGCGCGCGCAGGAGGCGGCCGGCCCGCTGACCGGCCGCTGGGAGGTCGTGCTGCTCCCCGGTGGCCAGCACGGCACGTTCCTGCTGAGGCAGGTCGGGACGATCGTGAGCGGGACGTACTCGCTCGAAGGCGGATGGAGCGGGAGCCTGCAGGGGACGCTGGTCAATCGCAAGGTGTTCCTGGAGCGCATTGACTCCAAGCTGGGGCGGGCGGGGCAGTTCGAGGGCGTGCTGTCCTCGGACGGCGTCCGGATCCGCGGCAGCTGGACGACCCTCGAGCTCGCCTCCGGGGTGCCCTCCGAGGGCCAGTGGTCCGCCTTGCGCCGCGGCGGGGGCTCCTGACCCCCTCATGCGCCTCCCCTACGAGATCCACCTGGCCCTGCGCTACCTGCGGTTCCACCGCGGCCGCACGTTCCTGTCCATCGTCACGCTGATCTCGGTGGCCGGCGTGACCGTGGGGACCGCGGCCCTCGTCATCGCGCTGTCCCTGATGACCGGCTTCGAGAACGACGTCCGGGAGCGCATCCTCAAGGGGAGCGCCCACCTGACCGTGATGAGCGCCGCGGAGCCCGTCTTCGAGGGGGCCGAGGACCTCGCGGAGCGCATCGAGGCGATGGACGGGGTGGAGGCCGCCGGCCCCGTGCTCTACACGCCCGCCATGGTCAGCGGCGTGGAGGGAGCGCCCACCGCCTACGCCCAGATCCACGGGGTGGATCCGCGCCGGCAGGGGATCCTCACCGGCCTCGCCGGCCCGGGGGGGGATCCCTTCGCGCGCCTGCGCGCCGAGCCCGAGGGGATCGTCCTGGGGGCCGAACTGGCCCGGAACCTGCGGGCCGGCGTCGGCGACCGCGTGCGCATTGTCGTGCCGCGCCTGCGGCTCACCCCCTTCGCCCCGATTCCGAAGAGCCGCGCGCTCGAGGTCGTCGGAGTCTTCCGGGCCGACGCCTACCCCCTCGACGCCGAGCGGGCCTACGTCTCGATCGAGGCGGCCCGGAAGCTCCTCGACGCCCGGGATCGCGCCCACTGGGTCGAGGTCCGCCTCCGTCGCGTGTCCGAGCTCGAGCGGATGAAGGAGACGCTCGCCCGGCGCCTCGGCGAGGGATGGATGGTGGTGGACCTCATCGAGCAGAACCGCGACCTCTTGAAGGCGCTCAACACCGAGAAGCTCATCCTGTTCCTCGCCATCGGTCTCATCGTGATCGTGGCGGCGCTGAACATCGTGTCCACGTTGATCCTGATGGTCACCGACAAGGTCAAGGAGATCGGCGCGCTCACCTCGATGGGGGCGCGCCCGGCGGGGATCGGGCTCGTCTTCGTCAGCCAGGGCCTCGTCATCGGCCTCGTGGGCACGGCGCTCGGCCTGTCGCTCGGCTCCGCGCTGTCGTGGTGGCTCGACCGCTACGAGCTGATCCGCCTGAACCCGGACGTCTACTACATCAGCCACGTGCCGTTCACCACGCGCGCCGGGGACCTCGCCTTCGTCGCCGCCCTCGCCCTGACCGTCTCCCTCCTCGCGACCGTGTACCCGGCGTGGAAGGCGGCCAAGCTCGACCCCGTCGAGGCGATCCGCCATGAGTGAGCCCGTGCTGGAGGCGCGCGGTCTCCGCAAGGGCTACGCGAGCGGCTCGGGCCGGATCGAGGTGCTGCGCGGCGTGGACCTCCAGGTCGCCCCGGGGGAGGCGGTGGCCGTCGTGGGCGACTCGGGCGTCGGGAAGTCCACGCTCCTGCACCTGCTCGGCGGGCTCGACCGCCCGGACGGCGGCGAGCTGCTGTTTCGCGGTCGCGCCGTCTTCGGCGGCAGCCCCGCCAGTCTGGCCGACTACCGCAACCGCAGCATCGGGTTCGTGTTCCAGTTCCACCACCTGCTCCCCGAGTTCACGGCGATCGAGAACGTCGAGTTGCCGTTTCGCATCGGCCGCCGCTCGGAGGACGGCGCGCGGATCGCGAGGGACCTGCTGATCCGGCTCGGGCTTGGCGATCGCCTCCAGCATCGCCCCGCGGCGCTGTCGGGAGGGGAGCTGCAGCGCGTGGCCGTCGCCCGGGCCCTCGCCCCCGGCCCGGCCGTCGTTCTCGCGGACGAGCCGACCGGCAACCTCGACCCGCGCACGGGAGCCGAGGTCTTCCAGCTTCTCCGGGATCTCCAGGTCGAGCGCGAGTTCTCGCTGGTCGTGGCCACGCACAGCGGGCGCCTCGCCCACGGGTGCGACCGCATCCTCCGGCTCGAGGACGGCCGCCTGCGACCCATTGACGAAGCGGAGGCCAGAGCGTACTTCGAAGGGAGCGGGACCCACGAGGACCCGCGAGGCGCTATGCTATAGTCGCGGTCCGGAGGACGGCCGGGCTCGGATACGGGCGATGTTCGAGAAGTTCACCGAGAAGGCCAAGCGGGTCCTCTTCCTCGCCCGCTACGAGGCGAGCCAGCAAGGCAGCAAGGTGATCGGGACCGAGCACATCCTGCTCGGTCTGCTCAAGGAGGGCGAGGAGACCGCCCGGGAGCTGTTCACCCGGGCGAACGTCTCCACGGAGCTGCTGCAGGCGGAGCTGGATCGGCGGTACCCGCCCCGGGAGAAGCTGTCCACCTCGGTGGAGCTGCCGTTCAGCGAGGAGACCAAGCAGGTTCTCCAGTACGCCGAGGAAGAGGCCGAGCGCCTCATGCACCCGCACATCGGGACGGAGCACCTGCTGCTCGGCCTTCTGCGGGTCGAGGACTCGGTGGCGGGCCGCCTGCTCGCCGAGCGCGGGATGCGCCTGTTCGCGGTTCGCGAGGACGCGGTGAACATCTACAAGCGCCGTCAGCTCCCGAAGAAGAAGAAGGAGACCCCGTTCCTCAACGAGTTCTCCCGCGACCTCTCGGAGATGGCCCAGCGGCGCGTGTTCGATCCGCTGATCGGCCGCGAGGCGGAGCTCGAGCGCGTCATCCAGGTGCTGTCCCGCCGCCGCAAGAACAACCCGGTGCTGCTCGGCGAGCCGGGCGTGGGCAAGACGGCCATCGTCGAGGGACTGGCCACGCGCATCGTCGAGGGGGAGGTCCCTCCCTCGCTCCTGCACAAGCGCATCCTGGCCCTCGACCTCTCCCTGGTGGTGGCCGGGACCAAGTACCGCGGCCAGTTCGAGGAGCGCCTCAAGGGGATCATCGGCGAGCTGCAGGCCTCGGACGACGTGATCATGTTCATCGACGAGATCCACTCCCTCATCGGGGCGGGGTCGGCCGAGGGCTCGCTCGACGCGGCGAACATCCTGAAGCCGACGCTGTCGCGGGGCGAGGTCCAGTGCATCGGGGCCACCACCCCGCGCGACTACCACAAGTACATCGAGAAGGACCGGGCGCTGGTCCGGCGCTTCCAGCCCATCTACATCCGCCCGCCGTCCGAGGAGGAGACGCTGTCCATCCTCCAGGGGGTCAAGGAACGCTACGAGCGGTTCCACGGCGTCCGGTTCAGCGACGAAGCGGTCCGGGCGGCCGTGGTGCAGTCGCACCGGTACATCACGGACCGGTTCCTGCCGGACAAGGCCATTGACGTCCTCGACGAGGCCGGGGCCCGCGTCAAGCTCGGCAAGCGGATCTCCTACAGCGAGATCAAGAAGGTCGAGCAGGAGCTGCGACGCGCGGTGGAGGGGATGAAGGAGGCGCTCGCCCGCAAGGACTTCGACGACGCCGTCGCCTACCACGACAGGGAGGTCACCCAGAGGCGCCGGTACGAGGAGCTGAAGCGGCGATACGAGGAGGAGGCGAACCGGATCCTGGACGTCACCCGGAGCGACGTGGAGGAGGTGATCGCCCGCTGGACGGGCATCCCGGTCCAGTCGGTGGCCGCGGAGGAGATGGACAAGCTCCTCAACATGGAGGCCTACCTCCACGAGCACGTGGTGGGTCAGGACGAGGCGATCTCGGCGGTGGCTCGAGCGATCCGGCGATCCCGGGCGGGCCTCCGCAGCGCGAGTCGGCCGACGGGCTCGTTCCTGTTCCTGGGGCCGACCGGGGTGGGCAAGACGGAGGTGGCCCGCGTCCTCGCCGAGTTCCTGTTCGGGTCCGACCGGGCGCTGGTGCGCTTCGACATGTCCGAGTACATGGAGAAGCACGCCATCGCCAAGATGATCGGCTCGCCACCGGGCTACGTGGGGCACGAGGAGGGGGGCCAGCTCACCGAGCGGATCAAGCGAAAGCCGTACAGCGTGATCCTCCTGGACGAGATCGAGAAGGCGCACCCGGACGTGCTGAACATCCTGCTGCAGGTTCTCGAGGACGGCATGGTCACCGACGCGTACGGCGACGTGGTGGACTTCAAGAACACCATCGTGATCATGACCTCGAACCTGGGCTCCCAGCACATCGCGCGCACGGGCGGCCGGCTGGGGTTCAAGTCCGCCGACCGCGCCCAGGCGTTCAAGGACGTCCGCGAGCTGGTGCTGGGCGAGGTGCGCCGGACCCTGCCCCCCGAGTTCATCAACCGCATCGACGAGCTGATCGTGTTCGACGCGCTCTCGGAGGAACAGCTGGAGGAGATCGTGCGGATCCTGGTTCGCAAGCTCAACCGCTCGCTGGCCGAGAAGGCGATCGAACTGACGGTGACCGACGAGGTCTGCCGCTGGCTCGTCAAGACCACCTGCCAGGACCGCTCCTACGGGGCGCGGCCGTTGCGGCGCGCGATCCAGCGGTACGTCGAGGATCCTCTTTCCGGATCGCTGCTGCGGGGCGGGCTCCCCGAACGGGGGGTCATCGAGGTCTACCTCGAGGGGGAGCAGCCCGCCTTCCGCGGCGCGGCCCAGCCGTCGCCGACCTGATGGACGTCCCCCCGGCGAAACGCCGGGGCCCGGGACCGTGACGACCGGATCGCGGCTCGTGCCGGAAGGGCGAGGGCCGTCGGTCCCGCGATGGCCTTTCCGGAGGATCCAGGTCGAGCGCTGCGCGGGCACCGCCGGGGCTCCCGTCCCGACCTGCATCCCCCCCGGGCGCCGAAGTAGAATGCCCGCCGAGCGCCCCGGCGCCGCGCCCTGCGTCGCCCCGTCGAGAGACCGGGGATCGGCCCGGCGGAAGCCGGGGCAGGTCTCGCAGGCGGCCGGGTTCCGGCTTTCGCCGGAGGGACGGTGGGCGGCGGCGACGAACGCCCCGCGCATAGCCCGCCCGAGGATGGTGGTGACGGTGGAGCCCTCGACGAAGCGCCGCGCCCCGGCGTGCCCGGGGCTTCCGGCTTTCGCCGCGACGACGGTGGTCTGGCTCTCGCTCGGGCTCCTCGCGCTTCCCGCGCGGGCGCAGCCGGGCATCGTCGAGAGCATCGAGGTGCACGGCCTCGCGCGCATGACCCGCGAGACGTTCCTCTACAGCTTCGGCGTGAAGGCGGGCGATCCCTACGACCCCAAGCGCATCCAGGCGCGGTTCCGGAAGCTGTGGGACCTGGGCGCGTTCGAGGACCTCCGCATCGAGGCCGAGCCGGCCGCGGGCGGCGGCAAGCGGCTCGTCGTCTTCGTGCGGGAGAAGCCGACCCTGGTCTCCGTCGTGTTCGGGGAGAACAAGGTCCTCACCCGCACGCAGATCGAGGACCGCCTCCGGGAGCGGAAGATCTCCCTCGAGGTCGGACACCCGCTCAACCTCAAGAGCGTCTACAGCGCCGAGTCGGTCATTCGCGACATGCTCGGCGAGAAGGGCTACCTGGACTCGACCGTCACCCACCGCGTGGACCGGACCCCGGCCGGGGCTTCGGTGACGTTCTCGATCCATCCGGGCGCCAAGACGCGGATCCGCCGGATCGAGTTCGTGGGCAACACGGTGTACAGCGACCGGACGCTGCGCGAGGCTCTCAAGATCACGCGGCAGTGGCGGTGGTGGTGGCCGCTGTCCGCGAAGAGCCTGTATCACCCGGCCAAGTGGGACCAGGACTCGAGCAACATCCGGGAGCTCTACCTGAACGCGGGCTACCTCGACGTCGAGATCCGGCCGCCCGTGCTCGACGTGAAGACGGTGGTCAAAGGCGGGAAGGAGAAGAGGTCGGCGAGGCGGCCCGAGGCCTCGCGACCCGCCCCGGACGAGTCCCGGCCCGCGGTCGTCGGGCCCGCTGCGGAGGCCGGGTCGGAGCGGGCCGCGAAGCTGGCCGAGCGCAGGCGGAGGCAGGAGGACAAGGCCCGGCGCCGCGCCGAGAAAGAGGAAGAGCGGGCGCGGCCGAAGGAGCGGAGGTGGGTGGTCCTCACGGTGCCGATCGTCGAGGGCCCCCAGTACCGCATGGGCGCGCTGCGAGTGAGCGGGGCGACCGTCTTCACCGAGGAGCGCATCCGCGCCGGACTCCCCCTGCGCGAGGGCGACGTCCTCAATCGCGGCGCGCTCGACGCCCTCGTCAAGCGCGTGGTGGGGGCCTACCAGGACCAGGGCTACGCCTACGCGACCGCGCGGCACGAGATCGAGCGGCGCGCGGGGGAGCCGGTCGCCGACGTCCGCCTCGTGGTCCAGGAGGACCGGCAGTACCGGGTGGACCGGATCGAGTTCTCGGGGAACAGCCTGACCCAGGATCGCGTCCTGCGCCGGGAGCTGCGGCTGGGCGAGGGAGATCTCTACAACAAGAGCTTGCTCGACCTCTCCGTGCGCAAGATCAACCAGCTCGGCTACTTCGAGGTGAAGCGCGAGGAGGTGGGCGTCGCCCCCGTCGAGGGCAAGGACCGGGTCCGGATCACGATCCCGGGCGAGGAGAAGAGCCGGAACGAGATCCAGATCGGCGGCGGCTACAGCGGGCTCGACGGCGCCTTCTTCCAGGGTTACTACGCCACGCGCAACTTCCTCGGCCGCGGTCAGATCCTGAGCACCTCGCTGCAGGTCGGAGGGCGCAGGAACCTCTACACGATCCAGTTCCAGGAGCCGTACTTCCTCGGCCGGCCCTATACGTTCGGCTTCCAGCTCACCCGCAGCGACCTCGAGTTCGGCCGCGCCCTCAGCAGCCGGCGGCAGGGCGGGGGCCTGCGCCTGGGTCGCCTGTTCGGCCACTTCACCGAGGCGAGCATTCGCTACGACCTGGACCGGCTCGAGTCCACGAGCTTCTCGCTCGGCGGCCAGCGCGCGGTCAACCGGATCTCGGCGCTCACCCCCGCCTACGCGGTGAACACCATAGACAACATCTACCGCCCGTCGCGGGGCTGGTCGCTGCTGGCCAACTTCGAGGTCGCGGGCGGACCCCTCGGCGGCGACACCAACTACCTCCGCCCCCAGGTGCAGACCTCCTTCTACAAGCCGCTCGGCCGGCGCACGCTGGTCGCCTTCCACGGGGAGGTCGGTCTGATCCGCCCATGGCAGGGCGGCGGAGCGGGGAACACGGCCACCGTGAACGGGGTCCCGCGCTTCCAGCGCTTCTGGCTCGGCGGCGACACGATCGGCCCCCGCATCTTCGAGACGCGGTCCATCACCCCGCTCCGGTTCGTCCGGCTCGACGCGCTCGGCCGGATCGTCGAGGCCGTGGAGGACCCCTCGGGCCGGCCCGTCTCCGACTTCGATCGCAACGGGGACGGCGTCGTGAACCGGTTCGATCTGGTGGAGATGGGGGGAGACCGCTACTATCTCGCACAGGCCGAGTACGTGGTGCGGATCAACGAGCCGCTGGAGGTGGCCTTTTTCGCGGATGCCGGGTCCACGCTGTTCGAGGACCGCTCCTGGGGCTTCGACGATCTGCGCGTCTCGGCTGGCGTGGAGGTCCGCTTCTACCTGCCGGTCTTTCCGGTGCCGCTCCGGCTGATCTACGGGGTTCCGGTCCGCAAGTTCGCCGAGGACCGGACGAGCGGCTTCACGTTCTCGATCGGCAGAAGCTTCTGACCTCCCGGGCGGAGAGAGGGAGAGGCCGATGATGCGTCGTGGTCTGCCGGTCCTGGCGATGGTGGTCTTGTGGGGGGTCGGTGAGGCTCTCGGGCAGGAGCTCAAGGAGGTCAAGATCGGGGTGTTCGACGCCCAGAGGATCTCCGAGGAGACCAACGAGGGCAAGCGCGTGCAGGCCTACCTGACCGAGTTCAAGGACAAGAAGATGGCCGACCTGGCCGCGAGGCGGAAGGAGGTCGAGGAGCTGCAGAAGCAGCTCCAGGCTCAGGCGCTGTCGCTGTCTGCGGACAAGCGCTCCGCCCTCGAGAAGGACATCCAGAAGAAGATCCTGGATCTCAACCAGGCTCAGGAGGCGGCCAACCGCGAGATGCAGCTCGAGCTGGGCGAGGCACAGGGCAAGTTCCAGGAGCAGCTCATGAGGGTCGTCGAGCAGTTCGGGCGGGAGGAGGGGTTCGGCCTGCTCGTCGAGAGGAGCCTCGTCGCCTACGCGGACAGCGCCTTCGACGTCACCACGGCCCTCGTGGACCGGTTCAACCGGATGGTCCCGGTTCCCGCTCCCGCGCCGGCCGCGAAGGCCGAGGCACCCGCGCCTCCGGCGAGCAAGAAGGAGTAGGGCCCGGGGGGACGGGGAGGCGCTTGAGCACCGGCTACCGGCTCGGGGACCTGGCCGAGCGCGTCGGGGGCCGGGTCGTGGGCGACCCGGACCGGCGGGTCGTCGGCGTGGCCACGCTCGAGGCGGCCGGCCCCGGCGACCTCGCGTTCCTGACGAACCCGCGCTACCGAAGGCGAGCCGAGACGACGCGCGCGGGCGCGGTGCTCGTCGGGCGTGGCGTCACGCTGCCGGGACGGGACCTCCTCGAGGCGGGCGAGCCCTACGTCGCCCTCGCCGAGATCCTCGCGCTGATCCATCCGCCGGCGCCCCGCAGGCCCGGCATCTCTCCCGACGCGCGGATCGGCCGGGACGTGTCGCTCGGTTCCGATCCCGCCATCGGCCCGTTCGCCGTCGTCGGGGACGGCGCGGTCCTCGGGGACCGGGTCACGGTCGGCGCCGGCTCGGTGGTGGGCGAGGGTTGCTCGATCGGGGACGACACCGTCCTCGTGGCGCGGGTCGTCCTCTACCCGGGCACGCGCGTGGGGGCCAGGTGCACCCTCCACGCCGGGGTGGTGCTCGGCAGCGACGGGTTCGGGTACGCCACCTCGAGGGGCCGGCACCGCAAGGTCCCGCAGGTGGGCCGGGTCGTGGTCGAGGACGACGTGGAGATCGGGGCGAACACGACCGTGGATCGCGGGACCCTCGGCGACACGGTCGTCGGCCGGGGCACGAAGCTCGACAACCTGGTCATGGTGGCGCACGGGGTGCGCGTCGGACCCGACTGTCTGCTCGCGGCGCAGTCCGGAATCGCAGGCAGCACGGAGCTCGGCCGTGGCGTCTCCTTCGCCGGCCAGAGCGGGGCGGCGGGCCATCTGCGGATCGGGGACGGGGCCGCCGTCGGCGCCAAGTCCGCGGTGCTCGAGGACGTACCGGACGGCGCCTTCGTCGCCGGCATCCCGGCGGTGGACCACCGGACCTGGAAGCGCTCGCAGGCCGTCCTGAAGCGACTGCCCGAGCTGCGCGCCGCCCTGAGAAGGCTCGAGCGGAGGATCGAGGACCTCGAGGCAACCGCACGCGCAAAGGAGTGAACGTGCTGGACGTCAAGGCGATCCTGGCGAGCCTTCCCCACCGCTACCCGTTCCTGCTCGTGGACCGCGTGGTCGAGATGGAGCCGGGCCGGAGGATCGTGGCCCTGAAGAACGTGACCCTGAACGAGCCCTTCTTCCAGGGCCACTTCCCCGGAGTCCCCGTCATGCCGGCGGTGCTCATCGTCGAGGCCCTGGCTCAGGCGGGTGCCGTCCTGATGCTCCACGACCTCGCCGAGCGGGACCGCAGGCTCGTGCTGTTCACCGGGATTGACGCCGCCCGCTTCCGCCGCGCCGTCAAGCCGGGCGACCAGCTCCGGCTCACGATGGAGGTCCGCCAGCTTCGCGCCCGCGCGTGCCGCATGTCCGGCCGCGCCGAGGTGGACGGGCAGCTTGCCGCCGAGGCGGAGATCTTCTCGGTGCTCGCGGAGCGGGAGGAGGTGTGAGCGGCGGCGCGTGGGTCCATCCCACGGCCATCGTCGAGCCCGGTGCCCGCATCGGCCGCGACGTGGTCATCGGCCCGTACTGCGTCGTGGGTCCCGAGGTCGAGATCGGCGAAGGGTGCCGGCTCGCCTCCCATGTGGTTCTCGAGGGGCGGACCGTGCTCGGCCCGCAGAACCAGGTGTCCTCGATGGCCGCCATCGGGTGCGTACCCCAGGACCTCAAATACGCCGGGGAGCCCGGCCGCGTCGTCGTCGGGGCGCGCAACCGCATCCGCGAGTTCGTCACCATCAGCCGCGGGACCGCGGCCGGCGGCGGCCTGACGTCCATCGGGGACGACAACCTGCTGATGGCCTACACCCACATCGCGCACGACTGCCGGGTCGGCAGCCGCACGATCTTCGCCAACGGGGCGACGCTGGCGGGCCACGTGGACGTGGGCGACGACGCCACGATCGGAGCCTTCAGCGGCGTCCACCAGTTCTGCCGGGTCGCCCGACACGCGTTCATCGGCGGCTACTCGGTGGTCACCCAGGACGCCCTGCCCTGGGTGATGACCGTCGGCAACCGGGCCACGACCCACGGGATCAACCTCGTGGGCCTGAAGAGGAAGGGCTACCCTCCGGAGACGATCGAGGCGATCAAGCGGTGCTACGCGATCCTGTTCCGGTCGAAGCTGCTGCTGGCGGAGGCGATGGAGAGAGTCGAGCGGGAGCTCGGGCACGTGGAGGAGGTCCGCTACTTTCTCGAGTTCGTGCGGACGAGCCGGCGCGGCGTCTGTCGGTAGGGCGGGTGAACGGAACGACGGACCGTCCCTGCGTCACGCCGGCGGGAGTCGGGGTCGCGGTGTTCGCACGTGGCTGGAGTCCCCGCTCCCGCCGGAACGACCCGGGGCGGGGCGCTGCTCCATGACGGATGGCGGACGACGGATTCCCGTGGCGGTGGTCGGGGTCGGCCACCTCGGGCGGCATCACGCCCGCCTCTATGCCGCCCAGGCCGGGGCGCGGCTGGTCGCGGTCGTGGACGTGGACGGGGCGCGGGCGCGGGCGGTGGCCTCCGACCACGGATGCGAGGCGCACACCGAGCTCGACGCCGTCCTCGGGCGCGTCGCCGCGGCGAGCGTGGCGGTTCCCACGGTGGCCCACCGGGAGGTGGCCGAGCGCCTGCTCGCCTCCGGCGCGGACGTCCTCGTCGAGAAGCCCCTCGCGCCGTCCCTCGAAGACGCCGACGCCATCCTCGCCGCGGCGAGCCGGGCGGGCCGCTACGTGATGGTCGGCCACACGGAGCGGTTTAACCCGGCCGTGTCGGTCCTGGCGCGAGAGGTTCGCCGGCCCAGGTTCCTCGAGGTCCATCGCCTCGCGGCCTTCTCGGCGCGCAGCACCGACGTGGACGTGGTGCTCGACCTGATGATCCACGACCTGGAGCTGCTGCTCCACCTGGATGGGAGCGAGCCCGTCCAGGTGGACGCCATCGGCGTGGCCGCTCTCACGGACAAGGTGGACATCGCCAACGCCCGGATTCGCCTCGCGAGCGGCTGCGTGGCGAACCTCACGGCGAGCCGCGTCTCGGCCGAGAGCATGAGGCGCGTGCGCGTGTTCGAGCCGAGGACGTACTGGAAGTGCGACACCCTCGAGGGCAGGATCGAGCGCACCCGGCTCGAGCCGGGGCCCGACGGGGCGCCCCGCATCCGCCGCGATACGCTGCCGGTGGAGCCGGCCGAGCCGCTCGAGGTGGAGATCTCGGCCTTCCTCAGGTCGGTGCGGGAGCGGACGAGCCCGCCCGTGGACGGGGCGCAGGGCCGGCGCGCCCTCGAGCTCGCCCTCCGCGTGCGCGAGGCTGCAGCCGCCGGGCTCCCGTGACCGCGGCCGGAGAAAACGACCCCGTCCGCGCGTTTCTCGAGCGCGCGGTGGCGCGGCGGGCCGTCCCTTCGGCCTCCTGGCGCGTGGAGGCCGCGGGCGAGCCGGTGAGCGAGGGGACGGTCGGGTTCCGATCCCTCGAGCCGTGCTCCGAGCCCGCCGACGAGGACACGGCCTACGACCTGGCCTCCCTGACGAAGCCCCTCGCCACGGCCCTGCTGGCGGTGCTGCTCGAGGAGGAGGGGAGGCTCGATCTCGAGGCGCCCGCCCTCTGTCTCGTGCCCGAGCTCCGGGGGAGCGCGTACGAGGCGGCGACGCTGCTCGACCTGGCGACGCACCGGGGGCGACTTCCCGCCTGGCGTCCGCTCTACCTGTCCGCGAGCGGCCTCGGGGGCTACCTGGCGCGCATCGCCGCCGAGCCACCCGCCTGCGGGCCGGGCGAGACGCTGTACTCCGACCTCGGCTACATCCTGCTCGGCGCGGCCGTGGAGCGCGCAGGCGGAGCGGCACTCGACCGCCTGTTCGCGGAGCGAGTGGCGCGTCCGCTCGCGCTCGGGCGGACCGGATTCGCTGCGGGCGGCCGCAGGTTTCCCGCCACGGCCGCCACCGAGCGCGGCAACTCGTACGAGAGAGCGATCGTCGGCGAGGCCGCGGCGGGTTTCCCGTGGCGGGCGGGCGTCATCCGCGGCGAGGTGCACGACGCGAACGCCTGGTGGCTCGGCGGGGTCGCAGGGCACGCGGGGCTGTTCTCGACGGCCCGCGAGGTCGCCCGGATCGCCCGGGAGATCCTGGCTCCGGAGGTCCTTCCGCTCGGGCCGAAGGGGAGATCGCGGCTGCTCGGTTCCGCCGCGGACACCGCGACGCGCACGTGCGGCTTCGCCCGCGCGGGCGAGTTCCCCACCGTGGCCGGGTCCCTTCCGCCGGACGCGGTCGGCCACATGGGCTTCACCGGAACCTCGGTCTGGCTCGATCCGGCGCGAGCGCGGCTGTTCGTGCTGCTCACCAACCGCGTCCACCCCGTGGTCCAGGGCGAGGCGATCCACGAGATCCGCCGCGAGTTCCACGCCCTCGCGCGGGAGGCCTGCGAGGGTGCGCCTCCCCGGACCGTCGCATAGAATCGTCTCGCGCCGGCGAGGGGCGGAGGGCGAGGCGCACCCCATGGCCTACGATGACGTCGCGCGGGGCAGTGCCGGCCTCGGCCCGCCGATCGCGGCTTCCGTCCTCCTGCACGGGATCCTCCTCCTCCTGCTGGTGGCCCTGCCGGGCTCGCTCCGCACGGTCCGCGTCGAGCAGGCCGCGATG
>JBBIHW010000039.1:0-14072 GCA_037446795.1 Acidobacteriota bacterium | reverse complement strand
AGGCACCAAGATGCACGCCCAGCGTTACCTCTTGACCAACGTCTTGAAGGAAGAGCTGGGCTTCCAGGGTTTCATCGTTTCGGACTGGCAAGCCATTGACCAGATTGATGCCGATTACTACAAAGCCGTGGTGACTGCCATCAACGCCGGCGTGGATATGAGCATGGTGCCCTACGACTACGTGAAGTTCATCACCACCATGAAACAGGCCGTGGACAACGGCGATATCCCGATCGAACGCGTGGACGATGCCGTCCGGCGCTACCTGGCGGTGTCCATCCGCGACGCGGAGGCCTCCTGGGCGCGCCTCGTGCGGGACCCCGTCTACCGGTGCCTTCTCTCCGAGCCGTCGTTCCTCGGGGCGAGACGCGTCCTTGATCTCGGCTGCGGACGGGGCCTGTGCGCCGCGATCTCGGCGGCGCGCCGCGGCGCGCCGCCGGGCCGTTCGTACGTCGGCGTGGACGCCTCTGCGCGCCACGTGCGCGCGGCGCGGGAGGCGCTCGGAAACCTTCCCGGCCACACCTTCGTGGTCGCCGATCTCCGGGACTACGACCCCCCGGCGGCCGACTTCGTGCTGTTGCTGAACGTGCTGCGGTTCCTCCCCGCGGCCTCGCAGGACGCGCTGCTCCGGCGCGTCGGAAGGGCCGTGCACCCCGGAGCGCGTCTGTGGGTCCGGGAACTCGACGCGGGCGCGGGCTGGAGCTTCTACGCCGCGGCGGTGCCGGAGCTTCTGGCGCGGCTCCTGCCGGGACGGCACCGCGCGATCGGATGGCGCCGCGCCTGCGACCTCCGAAACGCTCTCGTCGCCGCGGGCTTCGAGGTCCACGACCGCACGATGCTGCACGGCGGCTCCCGCGGGCGGGTCCTCCTCGAGGCCGTCCGGAGGCCCGCCGCGGTCCCGGGCACCGGACCCGCCCCGTGAGAGCCGTCGTTCTCGCAGGAGCGGGAGGCGTGGAGGTCCTCGGCATCCGGGACGTCCCCGAGCCCGCCTTCGGACCCGAAGAGATGCGCGTCCGGGTGCGCGCGGCCGCCCTCAACCGCGCCGACCTTCTGCAGAGGCTCGGACGCTACCCGGCGCCTCGAGGCAGCCCGGCCGACATCCCCGGGCTCGAGTTCGCGGGCGAGGTCGAGGCTTGCGGCGCCGAGGTCACGCGCTTCCGACCGGGCGATCGGGTCATGGGGATCGTGGGAGGCGGGGCCCAGGCCGAGAAGGTCGTCGCACA
Organism: Acidobacteriota bacterium; assembly: GCA_037446795.1. Taxonomy (GTDB): domain Bacteria; phylum Acidobacteriota; class Polarisedimenticolia; order Polarisedimenticolales; family JBBIHW01; genus JBBIHW01. The sequence goes on along the minus strand of JBBIHW010000039.1, from coordinate 12,849 downwards.
CGAGGGCGTCTGCATGGCCGTGCCGCCCGGGCTCGGCTTCGAGGAGGCCGCGGCGGTTCCCGAGGCCTTCCTCACCGCCTACGACGGGCTCGTCCTGAGAGGAGGGCTCGCTGCCGGCGAGGCCGTCGCCGTCACGGCGGCGGGCTCCGGCGTCGGCACGGCGGCCGTCGCGATCGGGCGGGAGGCGGGGGCGCGCGTGATCGCGCTCTCGCGCTCCGGCTGGAAGCGGAAGCGCCTCGGCGAACTGGGCGCCATCGAGACCGTGGACCCCGCAGCCCCCGACGCCCTCGAGCGCGTCCTGGGCGCCGCCGGTGGGGAGGGGGTGCGGCTCGCGTTCGATCTCGTCGGGGCCCCGAGCTGGAATCTGCTGCTCGAAGCCCTCGCCCCGCAGGGAAGGCTCGTCCTCGTCGGGACCCTCGGCGGGGCGAAGGTGGAGGCCGACCTCTCCCGGCTGATGCGCAAGCGGCTCCAGGTGGTCGGCACGGTCCTCCGCAGCCGGCCTCTCGACGAGAAGATCGGTCTCGTCCGGTCCTTCTCGCACGGGCTCCTCCCGCTGCTCGCCGCCGGGCGGATCGGGCCGGTGGTGGATCGGGTGCTCCCGGTCGAGGAGGTCGCGAGGGCGCACGAGCTCCTCGAGCGGAACGAGACGTTCGGCAAGGTCGTGCTCCGTTTCGGGTAGGGAAGGAAAGGGGACGCCGACGTGGTGGAGCTCCGGAAGTCCGGCGGGCGAGGCCGGACGGTTCTCGACTGGCTCGACAGCCGCCACACCTTCTCCTTCGGCCGCTACCACGACCCGCGCCACGCGGGCTTCCGCGCCCTGCGCGTGATCAACGAGGACCGCGTGAAGCCCGGGGGCGGATTCCCCGTCCACGGCCACCGCGACATGGAGATCGTCACCTACGTCCTCGAGGGAAGCCTCCGACACCAGGACAGCCTGGGCAACGGCTCGGTCCTTCGCCCCGGGGACGTGCAGCGCATGACGGCCGGCACCGGGATCCTTCACAGCGAGGTCAACGCCTCGGACACCGAGCCCCTGTGGTTCCTCCAGATCTGGATCCTGCCGCGGCGACGCGGCCTCGAGCCCGGCTACGAGGAGCGCTCCTTCGGCTCCTGCTCGAAGCGAGGGCGGCTGCGGCGGATCGTCTCCGGCGGCGGCCTCGAAGGAGCGCTCTCGATCCACCAGGACGCGGAGGGGTTCGCCTGCCTGCTCGCGCCGGGCGAGAAGGTCGTTCACCCGCTCGCCCGCGGCCGCGCCGCCTGGGTCCAGCTCGCGCGCGGCGCGGTGACCTTGAACGGGACGCCGCTCGAGGCGGGCGACGGCGCCGCGGTCGCCGAGGAAGCCTCGGCCGTCATGGTCGCCGCCGAGCCCTCGGAGCTCCTCCTCCTCGACCTCGCCTGACCGTCGCGGCAGCGCGTTGACGAGTCGCGGGCTTCCCCGTACCTTCCGGGAGCCGGGTGTGGCGCTCCGGCTTCGCGAAAGGGGGACTCCGTGAACAAGCTGCGGCTCCCGATCGCTTTTCTCTCGCTGGCCTTCGCGCCGCTGTCGAGCCTGGTGGCCGACCCGTGTCGCCTGGACTTCCTGTCCCACGGAACGTTCCGGGTGGTCCAGGCGCCCGGGGGCGACTGCCTCCGGTTCGTGGACGACCTCGGGGTGTCTTGGGAGGTGACCAACCCGCGCGGCTCCTGGAGGGACGGGATGACGGGGACCATCGAGGCCGAGTTCCTGTCGTCGGGAGTCTGCACGGCGCCGATCGGAGACCCGCTCCGCGCCTGCGGCTTCACCGCGGACTTCTCCCGCAACCTCGTGGGCACGCTCGTGTTCCGGCAGTTCGTCGAGTGCCCCGGCTACCGGATCGAGACGCGGAACGAGGACTACCGGATCGTCAACTGCGAGGACTTCGGCACGGAGCTGTGCGCGGCCGAGAATCTCGGCCGCAGGCTCCAGGCGCAGATCTTCGTGGATACGGGCGTGACGATCTGCATCGACGCCACGACGACCGTCGTAGACTTCCGGTTCCTCCAGTAGCGGTAGCGCGGCGCCGGCGAGCCCTCACGGCCGCGCGTCCCACCACGGCGAGAGCAGGCTCGTGGCGGGCCGCGGCTGGAGGGCGTAGTGAGACGTGTCGTTGAGGAGCATCAGGCGCGCCCGCACCGGGTCCTTGAAGTCGAGCACGTTGAGGCACGCCGGGGACTGGTCGAGCCGGTCCCGGTAGCCGCGCGGGTCCATCCCGAGGAGGCTCGAGATCAGCAGGCGGATCGTCGCCTTGTGGGAGACGATGGCCACGGAGCGGCCGAGGTGCTGGCCCACGATCTCGCGCAGGACGGGCAGCGCGCGCGCCATGACCGCGACGCCGGGCTCCCCTCCCTCGGGCGCGAAGGTGAACGGGTCGGACTCCCACATGGCGAACTCGTCCGGGTATCGCGCCTCGATCTCCGACCGCCGGAGCCCCTCCCAGCGGCCGTGATGGATCTCGCGCAGCCCCTCGCGGACGAGCGGCGTCATCCCGTGCGGGCGCGCCAGGATCGCCGCCGTCGAGACGGATCGTTTGAGCGGGCTCGTGTACACCGCGACCAGCGGCTCGCCGGCGAGGCGCGAGGCGAGCCGCTCCGCCTGCTCCACGCCCTCGGCGGACAGCTCGACGTCGGTCGCTCCGGCGAACCGGTCCTCGGCGCTCAGCACCGTCGCACCGTGGCGGACGAGGAACACTCGCGTGCGCACGATCGGTCCTCCTGCCGAATCGCCCCGGGCGGCGCAGTCTATCGCGGGTCGCCGGACACGGCCCACCGCGTGCTAGCCTGGCTCGGTGCCTTCCGCGGGAGCGAGTCTCGAGGTCGCGCTCCGGGCCGCGGGGTTCTCCGGGGAGCTGCGGTCCGAGGAGCCTCTCGCCGCGTACACGACGTGGCGCATCGGAGGGCCCGCGGAACTGCTGGCCACGCCCAGGAGGCTCGACGACCTGATCGTCGCCGTTGGCTTCGCCGTCCGCTCGGGAGTTCCTTGGCGGATCCTCGGCAACGGGTCGAACCTGCTCGTGCGCGACGAAGGGGTGCGCGGGCTCGTCATCCGCGTCCGCAAGGTGCTCGACCAGGTCCGCGCGGAGGGAAACCGGGTCACCGCGGGCGCGGGGGCTTCCTTGCCCGCCGTGGCGAACCTCGCGGCCCGAGGCGGGCTGTCCGGGATCGAGTTCGGAGCGGGCATTCCCGGCACGATCGGCGGCGCCATCGTCATGAATGCCGGCTGGCACGAGCACGAGATCGGGAAGCGGGTGAGCTCGGTGGAGATTCTCGAGCCGTCGGGCGACGTGCGCGCAGTTCCGCGCGAAGGCTGCGGTTTCGGCTACCGCCGCAGCGCCTTCCGCGGGCGGCCGGCCGTCGTCCTGTCCGCCGCTCTCGAGCTCGAGCCCGGGGATCCGGAAGCGATCCGGCAGCGGCTCGAGGCGTTCTGCGAGTCCCGCCAGCGCAACCAGCCCACCGAGCTTCCGTCCTGCGGGAGCGTGTTCCTCAAGCCGGAGGGAGATTTCGCCGGACGGCTGATCGAGCAGGCGGGCCTCAAGGGCCTGCGCGTCGGGGACGTCCAGGTCTCGCCCAAGCACGCCAACTTCTTCGTGAACCTGGGGCGCGCGACGGCGCGCGACGTGCTGACCCTCGTGGAGCGCGTCGAGCGGGAGGTGGAGCGCCGGTTCGGCGTGCGGCTCGAGCGGGAGTTCGAGATCTGGTAGCGGTGCGGCGCGGAGGCGGCGGGCTCGGCGGGCACCTGTGCGCTGCCGCGCGGCTCGCTCGGACTCGGCGACGGCGACGAATCCCGACACGAACCGCTCCGGGCGAGCGCGAAGGGAACGGCGGCCGGGCCGCCTGCGCTACGGAGCCCATTCCAGTCCTTCACGCTCGGATGGCGGAGTACACCTCCTCCTCGGCCTCCTCGTCGCCGACGAGCTCCCGCACCCGCTCGAGGAAGGACGCCTGGCCTTCCTCGGCCACCACGACCTGGTCCGCCCCCTCCACGAACAGGCCCTCGAACAGGGCCCTCTTTGCCGCCACGATTCTCGAGATCCGTTCCTCGAGGGTGCCGCGCGTCACGAAGTGCAGGACGTGGACCGTCCGGCGCTGCCCCATGCGGTGGACGCGGCCGATCCGCTGCTCGAGCACCGCCGGGTTCCAAGGAACCTCGAGGTTCACGACGACGGAGGCGGCCTCCTGCAGATTGAGGCCGAGCCCTCCCGCGTCGGTGGAAAACAGAACGCGGAAGTCCGGTTCGGAGCGAAATGCCTCGAGCAGCCGCAGCCGCTGCCGCGCGTCGAGACCGCCGTGGAAGACATCCGCGCGCTCGGCCCGGCGGTCGAGCCGGTCCCGCACGGCCCAGTGCGCCAGCCGCAGGAGACGCTCCCACTGGCTGTAGACGACGACCTTCCGCGCCGGGTCCTCGAGCAGGTCGTCGAGGACCTCCCGGAACTCCTCGAGCTTGGGCGAGCCGAGCGCGCGCAGCTCCGGGGCGGTCGGGGGCCGGCCGTCGAGCACGTGCGCGCCGAACCGCTCCCACGCGTACTGGGCCCAGGCGTTGCAGACGATCCGCATGGCAGTGAGCATCTGCAGCAGGATCTGGACTTCGCGAGGGGACAGAGGCGTTCCCCGTCGCGCCAGGGCGGCGGCGCGGCGGGCCAGCGCGCGGTAGGCCCGCCACTGGGCCGCGGTCATGGCGGTCCAGTACGTGTTCTCGATTCGCGGCGGGAGCTGATCGAGCACCTCCTCCCGCTCGCGCCGCAGGAAGAAGCCCGACAGACGCGACCGAAGAAGCCCGAGGTCCTCGTAGGCGAGCACGCGCCCGTCCGGGTCCGTGACCGCATGGAACGGGATGAGCCGCCAGCGCGGGCCGAGGGCGCGCGGGTGGAGGAACTCGACGAGGGAGTGGAGCTCGGTCAGGCGGTTCTCGAGGGGCGTGCCCGTCAGGACGAACGCGAAGGGGCAGTCGAGCTTCTTGACCGCCTTGGCGGTCTTCGTCTCCCAGTTCTTGATCCGCTGCGCCTCGTCCAGGATGACGAGATCGGGACGGGCGGCGCGGACCGCCTCCAGGTCGCGCAGGGCGAGCTCGTAGTTGAGGACGAGGAACCCCTCGCGCCACGTCGCATACGCCGCGGCGCGCGCGGGCCAGCCTCCCTCGACGACCACCGCCCTCTCCCCGCACGCGCGAAGGATCTCCCGCTCCCACTGGTGCTTGATGGAGGCGGGGCAGACCACGAGCGCCCGCACGGCTCCGGCCGCGCGGCGCAGCAGCAGCGCGGCCGCGATGGCCTGCACGGTCTTGCCGAGCCCCATGTCGTCGGCGAGGAAGACCCTCCCGCGCCGGGCGAGGAACAGCACCCCCTCTTCCTGGTAAGGGTGGAGCTTCAGGCCGAGCCGCGGCACGACCCGGTCCCAGATCTCCCCCCCGGGCTCGACGGCTCGGAGCCGCTCGGCGAGCCGTCTGCGCTCGGCTTCCTCCCGAACGCGGAGCTCGATCGCGGGATCGAGATCGAGGACGAGCCCCTTCTTCTCGGCCTCGCTCCGGGCCGCCGCCACTGCGGCCTCGACCCACGACAGCAGGTCTTCGCCGCGCGGGGGTTCGCGCAGCCACCCCTCCCCGTCGAACCAGGCGCCGAGCGATTCGGGCGCGCCGCGGCCCGCGTGGGTCAGCCGCAGCTCGAGCAGGCTCACCGGCGCTCGGTCCGGCCACTCCCGCGGGCACCACCAGACCGAAAGGACGTTCTTGGGGAGGCGCTTCGGCTGGCGAGCGAACCATGCGCGCGCGCGCTCGGCGTGCTTGCAGGTCGCGAGCTCGCTCTTCGCGTAGTCGGGGCAAGTGCAGGACGGAAGCTTCGCCCCCGGGCCGCGCAGGGTGACGGTGTAGGGCGCCTCGGGCTCGTGGCCCGACACCGTGAAGCGGGGCGGACCCCCGTGCATCGGGAGCCTCCGGATGCGCGGCCTCTCCTTACGCGCGCGGGCGCGGCGGGCGGCGAGCTCCTCCTGCCGGGCGATCGCGACGCGCTCGTCCTGGATGAGAGCCCAGTGCCCGGGGGAGGCGAAGAGGGTTCCCGCCTGCACGGGCGCCCGCGAGAGCACGCGACCCCGCCCTCGGGCCTGCCTCCCTCCCCGCTTCAGGAAGCGCTTCGCGAGCGGGCTTCGGAGCACCGTGGGCCGCGGGAATCGAAGAGCTTCGACGACCGCCACCGCGTGCTGGCAGGCCGGGCCCGTCTCGTAGGGGCACGTGCACCGGCTCGCGAGCAGACCGCCCCCGGCGAGGACCTCGACCGTGTAGGGCGACCGAGCGCTGTCGCGCACGCTGCCTTCCACGACCGTCCCGTCCGGGCTGAGCCGCAGCGACTCCACCCGGCCGAGCAGGGCGAGCCGCTTTCCCGTCTGGGCGACCCTCGCCCCGGCCCATTTCTCGAGGTTCGCGTGCAGGAGCAGGGGATCGGCTCTGAGCTCCGGTTGCCGCCGCTTCCCGCCGCGTCCAGACCGCTCGCCCAAGCCTTCTCCTCCGCCTGAAGGGCTCCTTCGGGATCCGTGCCGCATCAAACGAACAAGTCTGCACCAGGTGGCTCGCTTCTGACAAGCTCCATGACGCTTCGGGATTCGACGCAGCGAGCCCCCGGCGCATCGTCCGGATCCGGATCGCTGGGGATGGCAGTCCGGACTCGGGCTAGCGGCTCCGGGAGGTCGCGGCGCCGGATCGCCTCCTCGACCGACCCTGAGCGATGCGCTCGTGGCGGTCCCGTTCCCGCGGCGAAGGCCGGAATCCAGTGTCCGCTTCACCGGGCCCCGGCTTCCGCCGAGCTGACATCGAGGGATCTTCGTAGACGACCTCGCCGCCGACGATCGTGAGGAGAACCTTCGTTGCCCGGATCTCGTCCTCGGGCACGGTCAGGATGTCGCGGCTGAGCACGACGACGTCGGCGAGCCTGCCGGGCACGAGGGTCCCCTTGATGTCCTCCTCGAACGCGGCGAAGGCCGGAGCCCAGGTGGCGGCGCGCAACGCCTCCTCTCGCGTCATCCGCTGCTCGGGAAAGAAGGCCGTGCCGTCCGGCATCTGCCGGGTCACGAGCGCGTGGAAGCCCGCGATCGGGTCCACGTCCTCGACCGGAGCGTCCGTGCCGTTGGCCACGACGACGCCCGCGTCGAGGAGCGTCCTCCAGACGTAGGCCCCCTTCTCGGCGCGCCCGCGGCCGATCCGCCGCGGCACCCAGGGACCGTCCGAAACACAGTGGACCGCTTGCATCGAGGCGACCACGCCGAGCCTGGCGAAGCGGGCGACGTCGGCCGGATCGAGATGCTGGGCGTGCTCGATCCTGAAGCGCAGCGCGCGGGCATCGGGGCGGCCGGACAGCACGCGCTCCACGAGGTCGAGCGCCTCCCGGTTCGCCCGGTCCCCGATGGCGTGGATGGAGAGCTGGAACCCGTGGGTGACGGCGAGCCGCGCGGCCTCCTCGATCTCCGTCACGGGCTCCGTGTTGTGCCCGCAGCTTCCCGGCAGGTCCGCGTACGGCTCGAGCAGCCACGCTCCGTGCGAGCCCAAGGCCCCGTCCATCTGCCGCTTGATCGCCCTCACCGTCAAGCGGCGATCGCCCTCTCCGAGAATGCGGTAGCCGGGAAGGTCGCGGCGGAGCCGGTCGTTCGGCTCGCGCAGCATGACCCACAGGCGGATCGGGATCTTCCCCTCGCGAACCATCCGGCGGAGCAACTCCACGGTCTCGAAGCTCGAGCCCGCGTCCTGGAGGGTCGTCACCCCCTTCTTGGCGCACTCCCGGACGGCGGCCTCGACGGAGAGTCGGTCTTCCTCCTCGCGCTGCGCGGGTCCGAGCGCTGCCCTGTCCCGCTCGTAGGCCCGCAGGACGAGGTCGTAGGCGGTCTCCCGCAGGACCCCCGTCGGCCTGCCCGCCCTGTCGCGGAGGATCTTCCCTCCCGGCGGGTCCGGCGTTCTCTCGTCGATCCCGGCGCGGTCGAGGGCGGCGAGGTTGGCGAGCCCCATGTGCCCGCCCGAGGCGTGCTTGAGGAGAACGGGACGGTCCGGCACGGCGCGGCTCAGGGCGCCATGGAGCGGATAGCCCTCGACCGACGGCTCCGGCCTCCGGACCCATTTTTCCTGGTGCCAGCCCCAGCCGAGCACCCAGCCTCCCGGCCTCTCCCGAGAGGCAGCCTCGGCCACGCGGGCGACAACCTCCTCCCACGTTCGCGCAGATCTCAGGTCGAGCCTTCTCAGGTCGCGCCCGAGGCTCAGGAGGTGTGCATGGGCGTCGTTGAAGCCGGGTACGGCGCGCCGCCCTTCGAGGCGCACGACCCGCGTCTCGCGCCCGACGTACGGCGCGACCTCCGCTTCGCTCCCGATGGCGACGACGCGCCCGCGGCGGGCGGCGAGCGCCTCGACCTCCGGCCGCGCGGGATCTCCGGTGGCGATCTTCCCGCCGACGAGAACGAGCTGGGCGGGCTCGGGCCGCCCGGCGCACGACGCGGCGACGAGCGCCGTCGCGAGCACGGTGCAACGGGAGGTCCCGATCACGACCTTCGCTGCGCGGGGCGGTCCCACGACGCCACGATCCTAACCGAGTCGAGGGCGAGGGGGACGTCCTTGCCGCCCGCCCCTCGGACCCTTTAGCATCGGCACCGCGTGAGCCGGACGACGCAGGCGGGACCGGTGCGGCCCGGGCGGGGAAGACGCCCCACCCCGGCCGGGCGGCGCGGTCGCCTGAGCGGGCTCCTGGCCCGATTCGCGGCCTTCGTCGCCGAGCAGCACCCCCTCGTCCTCGACCGCGCCCTCGAAGCCTTCGAGCGCGTTCTCGGCGAGCGCGGCGGGGATCCGGGCCGCGACCCCGAAGCCCTCGGGGCGCTGCGAGGCCCGCTGCGGCGTGCGCTCGGGCAGGCCTTCCGCGGCAGGCCGCCCGAAGGCGTCGCCGACACGACGCCGGGCGTTCCCGCCGAGACGAGGCTCCTGCAGGCGCAGGAGCAGTTGCTCGACGCCTGCGACGGGTTCCTGCGGCGCGAGGCGATCGCCGCATCGCTGACCGTGGAGGAGCGGATCGAGATCCTCCGCGGCATGCTCCTGACGCGCGCGACCGACAACCGCCTCAAGGCGTTCTTCACGAGCGGCGAGGTGCGGTACCAGGGGCAGCCGTTCCAGGGGAAGGGGTTTCGCTCGCTGGGGCAGGAGGCGGTCTACGCCGCCTGCATCCGCCTCAGGCGCGGGGCCGCGTGGCGCGGAGCGGACGGCTCCTGGCGCGGCGACGTGGTCGCCCCGCTCATCCGGGACCTCGGGGCGGCCCTGGCGATGCGGCCGCACCCGCAGACCGTGCGCATGGTCCTGAACGCCCAGATGGGCAAGGCCGGGCCCCCCATGGACGGAAAGGACTTCCACATCGGGGACCTCTCCTGGGGGATCCTTCCCGCGACCGCGCCGCTGTCCATCTCGGCCCTCACCGTGGCCGGGATGGCGATGGCTTTCGCCCGCCACAAGACCGGGCAGGTGGCCGTCTCGTTCATCGGCGAAGGGGGCTCCTCCCTCGGCGAGTGGCACGAGGCGATCAACCTGTGCGCCGCGCGGAAGCTCCCGGCCGTCTTCTGCATCGAGAACAACCAGACGGCCCTCTCGACACCCGTCCGCGAGCAGTCGGCGGCGCGCGTCTTCGCGGACAAGGCGGCGGGCTACGGCGTGCCCGGGCTGACCGTGGACGGCACCGATCCGGAGGCCATCGCAGCGGCGTTCGCGTGGGCCGCCGAGCGCGCGCGGGACGGGTCGGGGCCGACCCTCCTCGAACTGGTCGCCATGCGCATGTGCGGCCACGCGCACCACGACGACATGCTCTACCTCGGTCGCGACCCGAAGGCTTCCTGGAACTACCCCACGCTCCACCCGCAGGGCTACGCGGACCCCGAGGCGTGGGCGTTCTGGTCGCGCAAGGACCCGATCCCCTCCTACGCGGCTCGGCTCGCGCGAGAGGGCCTCCTCGAGCCGAGCGATCTCGAGCGGATGAAGGCCGAGGTGGAATCGCTGGTGGAGGCCGAGGCCAGGGAGGTCGCGCGGGCTGCCTGGCCCTCGCCGGAGCTGGCGGGCGCGGGGGTGCTCGCCGGCGAGCCCCCGCGCCGCCACGTCGAGCCCCTCGAGGGCCGGCGCGGGTCAGGGGCGCGGCCGAGGCCTGCGCTGCCCCCGGTCGAGACGGGCCCCCCCTTCGACCCCCGCGGCAAGACGTTCCTCGAAGCGGTGATGCTCGGCGTGCGGGATGCCCTCGAGACCGACCCGAGGGTCTTCGTCTACGGGCAGGACGTGGGCGGCGCGTACGGCAACGCCTTCCTCCTCCTCCGGCCCCTGCTCGCCGAGTACGGCGACCGGATCCTGAACTCTCCGCTCGCCGAAGGAGGCATTCTCGGCGTGTGCGTCGGCGCCGCGCTCGCCGGCGACCGGCCGATCGGAGAGATCCAGTTCAACGACTTCGTCGCCACCGGATTCAACCAGCTCGTCAACAACGCCGCGAAGATCCGCTACCGCTGGGGCGGGTCGGTCCCCATGGTCGTGCGGATGCCCTGGGGCGGCCTGCGGCGCGCGGGCCCGTACCACAGTCAGAACACGGAGCCGTGGTTCTACCGGGCCTTCGGGCTCAAGATCGTCGTCCCCTCGACGCCGCACGACGCGCGGGCCCTGCTGGCCGCGGCCGTCGCGGATCCGGACCCGGTCCTCTATTACGAGCACATCGCGCTCTACCGCGACCCCGCGATCCGCCAAGCGCTCCCGGCGGAACCGCCGCAGCCCGTGCCCATCGGCCGCGCGGCGCTGCGGCGCGCCGGCAACGACCTGGCCATCGTCTCCTACGGCGCCTACGTGCACGTGGCGCTGCGGGTGGCCGAGCGGATGTCGCGCGACGGGATCGAGGCCGCGGTCCTCGACCTGCGGAGCCTCGCCCCACTCGACCGCGGGGCGCTTCTCGCGCTCGCGCGGCACTGCGGGAAGATGCTGGTCGTCCACGAGGACTCCCGGACGGGAGGCATCGGGGAAAGCCTCGCGGCGATCGTCCAGGAGGAGGCCTTCGAGGACCTCGACGCGCCGGTGCGCATCGTGGGCGCCCTGGACGCCCCGGTCCCCTATTCCCCTCCGCTCGAGGACGCGTTCGTCCCGAGCGAGGAGCAGGTCGAGCGGGCGGCGCGGCTTCTCGCCGAGTACTGAGGCCCGGGGCGATCCCGAGGCCCCCGGCGACGTCATTCCGCAACGCGGCGGCGACGTCGCTCCGGCGGAAGGCGGAGCCCGGCCGTCACGTTCCGGAGTCCGGCGTTCGCCGGGGTGGCGTCGCAAGGGCTCGGGTCGGGCCCTGTCCCGTCACGGCGCGTATCCCATCGCCGCCAGGGACGACCCGAGACGCTTCGTGCAGAGGACCAGCTCCGGGGGGGACAGCTCCGTCCGGAACCTCCCGCTCGTGCCGCGGTTCAGGTGGTACCGCCGGCCGGCGGTCGCGAGCCTCTCGGGCCGGTACGCTTCGACGATCCTGGAGATCTGCTCCTGCGCGAGGTCCACACCGAGGTATTCGGCGACACGCCGCAGCTCGGCATCGGTCCTCCCCTTCAGATCCTCGTAGCGCACCAGGAGGACGCCCGGCGTGCCGACCCAGGCGCGCCAGATGGGAATCACCTTCAGACGCATGTACAGCAGGGCCTGTCGCACGGTGCGAAGCTTGGCGTAGCTCCGATACGGCCCGATCCCCCAGATCCGCTTCGCCCGGCCCTCGCTGCGCAGTCTTCGACCGTGATCGAGGAGCGAGACGACCACGTCCCGTGGATCTCGATACACGTACGTCGCTCTCACCTCTCCTGCGGCGAGGCGTCTTCTCAAGGCGGCGGTGGGGGCGCGGTGGGTCTTGACGGCGATGGTCTGGGTGTCGCCTACGGCCTCCGCGAGCTTTCGCAACGTCGAGTCCCGCAGGTTCACCACCGAGCAGTTCGGGCCCCTCAGCCAGGGCCCGAGACCACGCTCCTCCCGCAGCTGCTGGGCGCGACGGTTGCCCGCGACGAGCAGCAGGTCCTGCGTCATGTTGTACAGCCAGGCGCTGCCCGATTTCGGCATGCTCGCCGACACGACGATCATGGGCACCTCCCCCGCCGAGGACGGCCTGCGGCGAGCGCGCGCCGGCGGCTCGAGCGGCCCGCACCCGCCTGGAGAGCACCGGGCGCCGAAGGGGCCGACCCCGACACAGTTCCGCCCGCCGAACTCCACCCGAAGCTCGACCGGCCGAGTCTACCGACGACTCGGAGACCGCCGCAAGGGGTTGCCGAACGGCCAGCGCCTCCGTCTACCAGCCCGGAGCGAAAAAGAACCCGACGACCCGGCTCTTCCGGGGCCGCTCCAGGGGAACCGCGTAGTAGACCTCCACCGGGAGCCAGCCGAGCAGGAACCGGGTGGCGAGCCCGTAGCTGAACACCGGCACCCGCTCGGCGGACTCCCGCGCGAACTCGAGGGAGGGCTCGCTGTCCCGGCTCCAGGCCACCCCGCCGTCCACGAACACGGCGAGCTCGAGGGGGAATCTCGGGGCGCGGACGAGCCCGAGCTCCTCGGTCCCGAGCAACGGCACACGGACCTCGAGGTTCCCCACGGCCATGCGGCTGCCGAGCAGCCGGTCGAACTCGGGGCAGCCGGCGGAGTCCGGCGCCGGCGTGCACTCCGAGGCGCTGAAGGATCCGGCGCGATAGCCGCGCACGAGGGTCTCGCGGCCGAGAAAGAGCGGGACCAGCCGTTCGTCCTCGGCGTCGCGCCCGTAGCGGCCGTGAAAGATCCCGCGGAAGGCGAGGGAGACGGGGCGCCGGAAGGCGTACCGCCTCGCGTCCAGCAGCGCCGTCCGATAATGGAGC
>JBBIHW010000038.1:0-14251 GCA_037446795.1 Acidobacteriota bacterium | reverse complement strand
CCGGCAGGGCGGCCTGCGGCCTCGAGCAGGACGCCTGGTGGGGCGCGCCCCGGCGGCGCCTGTGGTGCCTGCTGCCGGTTCTGGACCCGGCCGGGCGCCCGGCCGCGCTCGTCCGGGTGGAGCGAGGCGCGCCGGAGCTCGGGCGGCTCGAGGCCGGCTTGAGGCTCGTCCTCGCCGTCCAGATCGCCGGTGCGCTCCTGATCGCCGCCCTCGCGATGCTGTTCGAGAACTGGGTGAGCCGCCCCTACCGGCGCCTGGCGGCGGCGGCGGGGGAAGCGGGCTGGCTCGCCCGCAGCTGCTCCGAGCCCGACGATCTCGTCGCAGCCTTCCGCCACGTCGTCGCGAAGCTCCGAGAGCAGGACGAGGCGCTGCGGTCCATTGACCGGGAGGCGGGGGCCTTCGGCGACCTCGTGCGACTCGCGACCGGGCCGATGCGCCTGATGAGCACCGGGCTGCTCGTCGTGGGCCGGCGCGGCCGCGTGGCCGCGATGAACCCGGCGGCCGAGAGCCTGCTCGGCCGCCCTCTTGCCGAGGCGCGCGGCCGCGAGGTGGAGGAGGTGGTCCGTGGCGTCGAGGGGCTCGCTCGCCAGGTGCTCGGCTGCCTCGAGCAGGGAAGGGGCGCGAGCCGCGAGGTGCTGCCGCGGACGGCGACGGCCGACCGGCCGGGTTTTCTCGGTGTGTCCGTGTCGCCGGTGGTCGGGGCCGAAGGGGCGATCGAGGGGTGCGTCGTCCTGATGACGGACCTCACCGAGATCCGCCAGCTCCGCGAGCAGGCGCGCCTCAGGGAGAGCCTGGCCTGGGTCGGCCGGTTCGCCGCGGGCATCGCCCACGAGTTCCGCAACGGTCTCGGCACGATCCTCGGCTACGCCCGCATGCTCGAGAAGCGGGACGACCCCAGGGTGCGCGGCCCGGCGCAGGAAATCCTCAAGGAGGTCGCCGCCATCCGCGGAACCCTCGAAGATTTCTTGCTCTACGCGCGGCCTCCTGAGCCCCGCATGGCGCCGGTGGACCTCGGGCAGGTCGTCCGCTCCTGCGCTGCCGCCGCGCCGGAGGGGGTGGAGGTGGAGATCGAGGGAGAGTTCGGCTCCGTGACCGGGGACGAGGCTCTCCTCCGGCGGGCGTTCGACAACCTGCTCCGGAATGCGGCCGAGGCCGGGGCCTCGGCCGGCCGGCCGGTGAGGGTGAGGATCGCGGGGCGGAGGGTGGGGCCTGGCGACCGGACGCTCCAGGTCGAGCTCGAGGACGACGGCCCCGGCATCCCGGCCGATCACAGGGTTCAGGTGTTCCAGCCCTTCTTCACCACGAAGGCGAAGGGCACCGGGCTCGGCCTCGCTCACGTCCACCGGACGATCCTCGAGCACGGGGGCTCGGTCGAGATCGCCCAGGGTGCCCTCGGAGGCGCCTTGTTCCGCATCCGACTGCCCGCCCGGACGCTCGATGGCGGACCGTCACGGAACGTGACAGCCGCTCCTGAATCCCGGAGTGGCGCCCGCGGCAGCGCGTCGTAACGAAAAGGTAAGTCGTTGACAGCGGAGGGGAACGTTTCCTCTCCCTCCCCGTGGCGCCCTGGCACGCCGGCTGCCTCAGCGGTGGAGGGAATGGAGGGCCGGCTGTGACGACACGATCCCCGCGGACAACAGCGGCGGGCTTCAGCCTTCCCGAGCTCCTCGTCGTCATCGCCATCATCGGCTTGGCCGTCGCGATCGCGGTTCCGCTCGTGGCCGAGCAGGTGCGCCAGGCGGAGTGCCGGGGTGCTGCCGACCTGCTCGTGGCCGACCTCAAGGCGGCCCGGATGTGCGCGATCGCGAAGCGGCCCGTGGGCGGTCTGGAGCTCACCGTGTTCCCCGACCCGATCAACGCCTACGAGTACACGGACGGCCGTGGCCGCCTCCGGCGCGTCGAGCTGCCCTCCGGCGTGCGGATCGTCTCCTCGACGACGCCCGTCACGTTCCGCATGGACGGCTCGCTGGCCTCGGCGGCGACGACCGTGCTCGAGGCGACGCTCACGGGCGGCACCCTCGACCGGTGGACGATCACGACGAGCGTGCTCGGGATTCCTTCGGTCGCGCACCAGAGGTTGAACCCTTGAGCGGGAGGCGATGGAGATGAGCGGACGCTCGCAGCGAGGCTTCAGCCTGATCGAGGTCGTGATCGCTCTCGGCCTCCTGGCCGGGGTGCTGATCTCCATCTCGGGCCTGTTCGTCTTCGGCGGCCGCCAGGTGAAGAGCGGCCGCAGCTCGAGCGAGGCGCTGGCGGTGGCCCGGGACATCCTGGAGGAGATGAACGGGTGGGGGTTCCGGCAGACCTACTCCCTGTTCGGATACGACGGGACGGCCCCCGTCTACACGGTGGACACCCGCACGAACAGCTTCGCCAAAGGCAAGTGGCAGGGAATCCTCGACCAGAAGCTCCTCGACGCGTACGCCACCATCGAGGTCCGCTCGCTGTCCAGCTCGGGGAGCCCGCCCAACCTGAACGCGACCCGGGCCATCCGGGTCCTCGTCACCGTCAACTGGCGCGAGGGGACGCGGCCCCGGTCGCTTCAGGCCGGGACGGTGAGGCTCTAGCCGTGCGCTGCTCCGGAGGTGCTCCCATGTCCGACCGTCGCACGCGAGAAGGCGGGATGACGCTCGTCGAGGTCCTCGTGGCCACGGCGATCCTGGCCATCGCGATGGTGGCTGCGCTGGTGCTTTACGACGCCGCGCGCAAGTCGTTCAAGAGGGGAGAAAACGCCACCGAGCAGCAGCAGGCGGTCCGGATCGCGTTCGACAAGCTGAACGCGGACTTGCGCATGGCCGGGTTCAACTACAACCCGGACGGCGCCGTGGGACGGCCCGACGAACAGATCGAGGCCGCCTACGACACGGCCATCGTTCTGCGCGCAGATTTCGACGCCGAGGACCCCGCGGCGAGCGGCACCCCGGAAGACGCTCTGGCCGGGGGCGCCTACCTGACCGTCTCGACCGGCAACGACGAGATCGTCGCCTACGTCCTGGCGAAGCCGGACGGTTCGAGCACGGACACCCTGACCTTCCAGGCGGACGTGTCCGAATCGAAGCGCGACGGCGACGTGGAGACCGTGACGATCCCGAACGTCGCGCTGGTCCAGAACGATCCTCCGTACACGCTCTACCGGATCACGCTGAACAACGACCCCGCGACGTGGGGGACGGGCGCGTTCGTCGTCCGGACGCCGCTCGTGGACAACGTCCGCTCCCTGACCTTCCGCTACTACAACCCGCTCGGAGGCGCCGTCAACGGCACCTTCGACCTGTCGAGCGTCGCCGACGACATCGGCGGGAGCGACGCGGCCGGCCCCAAGGCCCAGCGCGAGAGCGTCCGCAGGATCGAGGTCGCCCTCGTGGGCCTGACGCGCGAGCCGGACCTGGGGTGGGCGGACTCGGCCGACTCGAACCCCAAGACCCGCGCCTACCGCAAGTTCGAGCTCCGGGGCGACGTCACGCCGCGCAACCTGGGGATGGTCGGCATCCGCGACCTGTCGGCGGACATCACGCCGCCCACGAAGCCGGGCGCGCCGACGCTGTCTCCCGGCCACTGCGGCGGCCTGTACGTCAGCTGGCCGCCCAACCCGTCCGCCGACCAGGTCGTCTCGTACCGGGTCAACTACGGCACGAGCCCGGGCTCCCACCCGAACAGCCGCTCCACGGCCAGCACGTCGTACTACCTCGGCGGGCTCGCGACCGGGACGACCTACTACGTCGCCATCCAGGCGTCCGACGCCGGGGGCAACCTCAGCCCCGAGTCGGACGAGCGATCCGCCACGGTGACGAACACGACGACCCCGAAGCAGCCCCAGGGGCTCCAGGCGACGGCGAATCTCAACGGGGCGGTCCAGACGACCTGGACCGCGGTCACCGAGAACACGTCCAACGTCCCCGGGGACCCGGCCTCTCCCATGATCCGGGACCTGGTGGGCTATCGCGTCTACCGCGGTCCTGCCGCCGACTTCACGCCGGGCCCCACGAACCGGATCGCCGACGAGTCGAAGATCACCGCCTCCTCGAGTCCGCTGTACACGGACGCCACCGCGGTGAACTGTCGCGACTACTTCTACAAGGTCACGGCCGCGGACGCCTGCGGTGTGGAAAGCGCGCCCTCGGCCTCGGCAGCCGGCCGAGCGGAGAGCGCGGTGCTCCCGAAGCCCCCGGCCAACGTCCAAGCCTTCGTCGCGGGCCCCAACCGCGCCCGGATCACGTGGCAGGCCGTCACCGAGGACGTGGACGGCAACGCCATCACCGTGGACACCTACGTGGTCTTCCGCTCGCCGCGCGTCGCGACGGGCACCGACCCCTACGGGCTGACCTACTCGCCCATCGCCACCGTGGTCGGGGCGACCGAGTACGTGGACGCCGGCGCAGGGCTGGCCGTGCCGGGCACCACGATCTGGTACCGGGTCAAGGCGCGCGACGACTGCCCGAACATCTCCGAGTTCTCGAACCCCGCCGAGCCGGTCTGCGCCTTCTCGGGCACCGTGTCCATCACGAGCCCGAGCAACGGGGCTCAGGTGGCCGGCGTGGTCCCGACGACCGTCGAGGTGCTCGGCGGATCGGACACGTACGTGAAGGCGACGTTCCAGTTCTACAACAACGCCACCGGGAAGCTCGAGGAGGAGAAGGAGGTCGCGGGACCCGGTCCCGCCTGGACCTACAACTGGCTCGCCGATCCCCCGGGCGCCTACACGATCACCGCCATCGTCGAGAACGACACGGGGTGCAGGCGCTCGGCGGAGGTCCAGGTCAACGCCGGCTCGGACGTGGGCTGCTGCCTCTCGCCCCACCCGGTCCAGAACCCGTACGTGATGGCGTGCACGGGCGATCCCGGCGCGACCAGGAAGTGCAAGAAGGTCACCTACTCGATGATCAACAACAACTGCCTGACGGCCGTGCGGCTCGACGAGATCCGGGTCACCTGGACGAACGCCATCGGCAACAACGCGAAGCTCCTGAGCGTGCGCTTCGACGGCACCTCGATCTGGAACCCGAACGGGGTCACGAGCCCCGCCTCGACGGCGTTCAGCCCTCCGAACCCGACGATCCCGGTGGACCGGAGCGCATCGAATCCGCTGACGGTGGACTACGTCTACGACCAGCTCATGTCGGACAAGGCGGGCCCCGCGGTCAAGAAGAACGTACCGATCACCACCACGTACACGTTCACGCTGCTCGACGCGGACGACAATCCGTCCGCGATCAAGGGCGCCTGCGGCCCGGCCGATGGGTTCAACTTCACGGTCGAGGACCCGTAGGGTTCGGGGAGAGGAGACGATGATGAACTCCGCTCGGGGGCCGATCCCGAAGGGCGAGCGAGGCTCGGCGCTGGTCATCGCGGTGCTGGTCACGGCGATCCTCACCGTGCTCGGCCTTTCGTTCCTGCTGATGGCCGACACCGAGAACCGCATCGCGGAGACCGAGAAGTTCTCGGCGCAGGCGCTGTATTTCGCCGAGGCGGGCGCCCGGCAGGTCAAGCGCTGGTTCGACCATCCGCGCTCGCTGACCTTCAACCTCGCGTGGCCCCCCCTCGCGGCCATCGACCGGACGAAGCGGAAGATCGACCCCGACGGGCCGGGCCCGACCGCGCCCGTGGACGCCGACGGCACGGCCGGGGCCCCGTACTACAAGCAGGGGGTGGACCTGAACGCCGACGGCCTGGACGACGTCTTCGACAAGCCCTACCGGGACGCCCTCGTGGACACGCTCCTTGGGACCGAGGCCGGACCCGACATGGTCCTCGACGAGAGCGCCTCCTCCGACGCGAGGACGTTCCTCGGCGACCTGTCGGACCGGCTTCTCGCGGGCTTCCCGGCCGCCTCGGCGGGCGTGCGCGCGCGCATCGTGCGGATCGAGGTCTACGCCCCGCCCTACATCGACGTGGCCGGGAGCTGGACCCGGTACGGCATGGGGACGGTCAAGGTGACGGCGCGGCTGTACCGGCAGGAGGGGGCGACCGAGACGGTGCTCGCCGAGCGCATGATCAAGGCCGTGCTCAACGAGACCCCCTACCCGGGGCCGTTCGGCCCGCTGCACTCTTGCGACAACCTCACCTGGAACGGCGACTTCGCGGTCCATTGGGGAGCCGCCTCGGCCGTCAGCAATTCCACCCTGAGCAACAATCACGCGAAGCTCGCCGTAAGCTGGCCCCGCGTGGTCCCCCCCTCGCAGCGGATGGACCTCCTGTGGGGCTGGGACAGCGACGCCAACTTCCAGGCCTACAAGGACGCCATTGACGGCATGGTGGTGGGCGATCCGTGGTTCCGCTACATGAGCGGCGGGTCGCTGTCCGCTCTCGGCTGCGTGGGAGGGCCCCCGACCACCGAGCAGCAGTGCCCGTTCAACTGGGCGGGAGGGCCCCTCGGCGACGGGCAGTACCCGTACCACGGTCCTCCGAACGACGGCACCCACTCCAACGCGTTCCAGAACGTGGCGCTGGTCACCTGTCCCGAGTTCGACTACGACACCTGGAAGACCATCGCCCTGTCGGGGAGCAGCGACGTCCACTACTTCGTCTGGGACAACGGGTCTTCGTTCAAGGAGAACGGAGAGGGGACGGCGATCACGTTCCGGAACCTCACGGACAACCGGGAGGGCCTGTTCTTCTTCGACACCAAGGACACCACCGCTCCCTTCGACGCGGGAGGAGACGGCGAGTTCGACAACCTGACCCCGGCGATCACCATTCAGGGAGGCACCTGGGGGGTGCGCGGGTTCGTCTACCTGAACGCGGAGACGTTCCAGACAAAGGGGGTCGCCGGGCGCGCCGCCACGTTCCAGCCTCCGGGCGAGCCGTTCCAGGACAAGAACCAGAACGGCCGGTACGACGCCGGGGAGAACTGGCTGAACCTCGAGTACCCGAACTCGCTCGCCGACGACTTCGAGGCGGACAAGAACGACGCCCTCGGAGGCTCGGTCATGCGCAATGCCCGGGGCCCCGCGATCGCCAGCGACGCCGTCGTGTGGGGGATTCTCTACAACAGCGGCTACTTCGAGGCGACAGGCAACGCCCGCTACTACGGCAGCGTGATCTCGAAGCAGGGGATCGCGGAAACGAGCCCGGCCGCGGGAACGCCCGACCTCTACTGGGACCAGTCCATCGTGGACAACTGGCCGCCCGAGGACTGGGACCTTCCTCGCGTGGTGATCACGCGCTGGGAGACCGACCTCTGATCGCCGGGCCGCGGCTGGCGGCCACGGCCGGCCCGGGCTATCGTAGAAGCTCGAGCCTGGGGCGCGGACCATGAGAAGCGGGATCGTTGCCCTCGCCGTCGGTTTGCTCCTGGCCCTCGTCCCCTGCCTCGCACCCGCGAGCGAGGAGAAGGCCTCCGGGGAGAACCCCCCGGCCGGGACCTCCAAGCCCAAGCAGAAGCCCGGGCGCATCGAGAAAACCGAGGCCGTGCCGGTCTACACCAACGAGGACCTGGAGCGCATGTTCGGCCCGTCCACGGCGAGCGACAAGAAACGAGAAGAGGAGCCCGCGAGGGCCGAGGAATCGCGCGCACCGCTCGGCGGCGCCGGAGCCGAAGCGCGGCAGGCCGCCGAGCGCGATCCCCTCGGGGCGATCGAGGAGGAGCGGGCGCGCGAGGCCGACCGCAACCTGCGCCTCGCCAAGGCGGAGCGCGAGGTCGCCGAGGCCGCCGCGCGCGTGAAGGAGCTCGAGAAGCGGGCGCTCGCCGTCCGAAACCCTTTCCTGCCGAGGCCCGAGCTGCCGCCGGAGGAGGCCGAGGCCTGGAAGGGCCTGAGCAACGAGCAGCGCCTCGAGCGGATCGAGGCCGCGCTGGCGGAGGCGAGGAAGAAGCTCGAGGAGGCCCGGGCGCGCCTCGCCGCGCTCCAGTGAGCGCCGCGCAACCGACCGCCCGCACCGCCCGCGGGGCGGCTTGACCGCCCCGGGGGGCGAACCTAGACTCCCGTCCCCATGCCGCCCGTGCTCCTGGTCGAGGACCGCGACTCCCTGCGCGCCATGCTTCGCTCGACCCTCGAAGGGGAGGGCTACGCCGTGGAGGAGGCGGCCGACGGGGAGCGCGCGATCCGGGCCCTCGCGCGGGGCCGCTACGTGGCGGTGATCACGGATCTCAAGCTGCCGGGTGCCGACGGGCACAAGGTGCTGCAGGCCGCGCGGGAGGCGGATCCCAACGCGCCGGTCATCGTCCTGACCGCCTACGGCACCGTGGAGGACGCGGTCGGAGCCATGAAGAGCGGCGCGTTCGACTTCCTGAGCAAGCCCGTGGATCCCGACCACCTGCTGCTGCTGCTCCGGAGAGCCGTGGAACGGCGCGCGCTCCTCGAGGAGAACCTGCTCCTCAAGAAGGAGTTCGCGGAACGGCTCGGCTTCCCGCGGATCGTGGGCCGCTCGGCGGCGCTCGTGGAGGTCACGCGGCAGATCCAGAAGGTCGCGCCCACGGACGCCACGGTCCTGCTCGAGGGGGAGTCGGGCACGGGCAAGGAGCTGTTCGCGCGCGCGATCCATCACCTGAGCCCCCGGAAGGGCTTCCCGTTCGTCGCCATCAACTGCGCCGCGATTCCGGAGACGCTTCTCGAGGCGGAACTGTTCGGTCACGAGCGGGGAGCCTACACCGGGGCCGTGTCCGCGCGGGCCGGGAGGCTCGAGCTCGCGGACCGCGGGACGCTCTTTCTGGACGAGATCGGCGAGCTGGGCCCCTCGGTCCAGGCCAAGCTCCTCAGGGCGGTGCAGGAGAAGGCGTTCGAGCGCGTGGGCGGCAACCGCACGATCAGCGTGAACCTTCGGATCCTGGCCGCGACGAACCGCGACCTGCGGCAGGCCGTGAGCCAGGGGCGATTCCGGGAGGACCTCTACTTCCGCCTCGCCGTGGTCACCGTGCGCGTGCCGCCGCTGCGGGAACGGCGCGACGACGTGTCCCTCTTGGCCGAGCACTTTCTCGAGCGATTTCGGCGCGAGCTCGGGCGGGACTCCCTCGCGTTCACGGACGCCGCGCGGGAGGCGATGGGCCTCCATCGGTGGCCCGGCAACGTCCGCGAGCTGGCCAACGCGGTCGAGCGGGCCGCCATCCTGGCCGAAGGCGACCGGATCGAACCGCGCCACCTGGGCCTCGGCGCCGACGCGCGCGGGGAGGAGGGGCTCGACGAGTTTCTCCGGGTCGTCGGGCTCGACGGGAGCCTCGACGAGGTCGGCGCCCGCGCCCGCGATCTCGCCGAGCGACGCCTGATCCGCCGCGCCCTCGCCGATGCCCGGGGCAACAAGGCCCGGGCCGCGCAGGCCTTGCAGGTGAACTACAAGAGGCTGCTGGCGCGGATCAAGGAGCTCGGGCTCGATTCGGATCTTCCGGCCGCGGGCTGAGGAGACCGGGATGTCTCGGCGGCGGGTGCTGATCCTCGGAGCGGCGGGGCGCGACTTCCACAACTTCAACGTGCTCTACCGGGAGGACCCGGGCGTGGAGGTGGTCGCCTTCACCGCGACCCAGATCCCCAACATCGAGGGGCGCCGCTATCCGGCGGAGCTGGCCGGCCGTCTGTACCCCGGTGGGATCCCGATCCTCCCCGAAGAGCGCCTCGAGGATCTGGTTCGCGAGCACGCCGTGGACGAGGTCCTGTTCGCCTACTCGGACGTCTCCCACGAGCACGTCATGCACCTCGCAAGCCGGGTCGTCGCCTCCGGGGCGGACTTCGCGCTCGCGGGCGCGCGGCGCACGATGATCCCCTCGAGCGTGCCCGTGGTGTCCGTCTGCGCGGTCCGGACCGGCGCGGGCAAGAGCCAGACGACGCGGCGCGTCGCCGACGTGCTGCGCGGCGCGGGGCTGCGGGTCGTCGTGGTACGGCATCCGATGCCCTACGGCGATCTGGTGCGCCAGCGCGTCCAGCGCTTCGCCGTGCGGGAGGATCTCGACGCTCACCGCTGCACGATCGAGGAGCGCGAGGAGTACGAGCCGCACCTCGAGCGCGGGACCGTGGTCTACGCCGGCGTGGACTACGGCGCCATCCTCGCCGAGGCCGAGCGGGAGGCCGAGGCGATCGTGTGGGACGGGGGCAACAACGACCTCCCGTTCTACCGTCCGGAGCTGGAGATCGTCGTCGTGGATCCGCACCGGCCGGGCCACGAGGTTCGCTACCACCCGGGAGAGGCCAACCTCAGGCGGGCCGACGTCGTGGTCGTCAACAAGGTGTCCACGGCCACGGCCGAGGGGCTCGCGCGGGTCCGGGAGAGCGTCCGGGCGCTCAACCCGGGCGCCACCGTGATCGAGGCCGACTCGCCGATCTCCGTGAGCGATCCCGGCGCGATCCGCGGGCGCCGCGTGCTCGTCATCGAGGACGGGCCGACCCTCACCCACGGCGAGATGAGCTACGGAGCGGGATACCTGGCGGCGCGCGAGCACGGCGCCGCCGAGATCGTGGATCCGCGGCCGTACGCCGCGGGCAGCATCGCGGAGACCTTCGAGCGGTACCCGAGCACGGGTCCCGTCCTGCCGGCCATGGGCTACGGCGAGGAGCAGATGCGCGACCTGGAGGCCACGGTCCGCGCCACCCCCTGCGACCTCGTGCTGCTGGGGACGCCGGTGGACCTCAGGAGGCTCATCGCGTTCGACAGGCCCGCGGTGCGCGTCACGTACGAGCTCGTGGAGCGCGGCCGCCCGGACCTGGCCGAGGTGCTCGCTCCGGTCATCGCGAGGGCCCGGGCTTGAGCGAGGCGGCGCGGCGGCGGCTGCGCGGGCGGGACCTGATCTCCCTGCTCGACCTGGCGCCCGACGAAGTGGAGCAGATCCTCGCGCTCGCGGTCGAGGTCAAGGCGAACCCGCGCCGATACGCGGGAGCGCTGGCGGGCCGCAGCCTCTTCATGTACTTCGAGAAGCCTTCGCTTCGAACGCGGGTCACCTTCGAGGTCGGCATGGTCCAGCTCGGGGGACACGCCGTCCACTACGCCGCCGCCGACGGGAAGATCGGCGTGCGGGAGAGCGTCGCGGACGTGGCGCGCAACCTGGACCGCTGGGTGGACGCGGCGATGCTGAGGACCTTCGAGCACGCCCTCGTGGAGGAGCTGGCGCGCCACGCGAGGATCCCGGTGATCAACGGTCTCACCGACCTGCTCCATCCCTGCCAGGCCCTCGCCGACTTCCTCACCCTGTCGGAGAGGAAGGAGTCGCTGCGCGGACTCCGGCTCGCCTACGTCGGCGACGGGAACAACGTCGCCCACTCCCTGCTCGAGGCGGGGACGCGGCTCGGCGCTCACGTGGCCATCGTCACCCCGCCCGGCTACGAGCCGGACCGCCGCGTGGTCGAGGCGTGCCGCGAGGCGGCCTCCGAGAGCGGGTCGCGGATCTCGGTGGGCAACGACCTCGCCCTGGTGGACGGCGCGGACGCGGTGTACACGGACGTGTGGGCCTCGATGGGGCGAGAGCAGGACGCGGAGGCGCGGCGGAGCGCGTTTCTTCCTTATCGCGTGGACGCGGCGCTGATGGAGCGCGCAGCCCCCGGCGCCGCGTTCATGCACTGCCTGCCCGCGCACCGCGGCGACGAGGTCACGGACGAGGTCGCCGACTCGCCGGCTTCCCTCATCTTCGAGCAGGCGGAGAACCGGCTGCACGTGCAGAAAGCGATCCTGCTCCTGCTCCTGGGCGGGGCGTGAGCGGTCCCTTGAACGCCGTGTGCACGCACGCGATGCCGGCGGACAGGGACCTCCAGCCCGCGGCCGCGAAGCCCGCCTCGCGGAGCCTGCCGGCCAGCGCCGGCGCGTCTTCGAACTGCTCGACGGTCCGCGCCAGGTACCGGTACGCGCCGCGCCGCCCGGTGGCGGCGTCCCCGATCGCCGGGAGCACGTGCCGGAGATAGAAGCCGTAGACCGCGGCGAGGAGGGGAGCGGTGGGGCGGCTGAACTCCAGGGCGACGAGCCGGCCCGCGGGCCGCAGCACGCGAAGGACCTCTCGCAGGCCCGCGTCCAGGTCGGCGAGGTTGCGGAGGCCGAATCCGACCGTCACCGCGTCGAACGTGCCGCTCCTGAACGGGAGGCGGAGGCCGTCGGCCTCGACGAGGTGGAACCGGGCGCCCGGGGGCGAGCGCCGGGCGAGCCTCCGGGCGGCCCTTACGAGCATCGGGTGGGCGAAGTCGCAACAGACCACCGTCCTCGCGCGCCCCCGCCGCGCGGCGGCGAGGGCGAGATCGCCGGTTCCGCAGCAGAGATCGAGGACGAGTGCCGCGCCGTCGGCGGGCAGCTCGGAGGCGGCCGCCTTCCTCCAGAGACGGTCGAGATTGAAGCTGAGCACTCGATTGAGGAGATCGTAGCGGGGGGCGATCGCCGAGAACATCTGCCGCACGCGAGCGGGCTCGCGGCTCTCGCTGGCGGACAATCGTCTGCCCCTCGCCCGCGGGACGGCGCGGGGTCGGGAGTATACCAGGGCGCCGTTCCGCCGCCGCCGACCCCGAAGGCGGCCACCGGCCGGCGGCTCGGCGGGCCGGTCCCCGCGCGCAACTCGCGGCGGCAGTGCGCGTTGGCTTGACAGTCGGGGGCCGTCGTGATAGAAAACGGCGTTCGCCTCGCGCAATTCGTGACTTTCCCTCGTGGACGGATGCGCCGGCGAGGACGACCGGCATGAAGACCTACGTGCCCAGACCGAGCGAGATCCGGGCGGACTGGTGGGTGGTGGACGCCGCGGGCGTGACCCTCGGCCGCCTCGCCACCGAGGTCGCCCGCCGGATCCAGGGCAAGCACAAGCCCGGCTACACGCCGTTCCTTCCGACCGGCGACCACGTCGTCGTGGTCAACGCCGGGAAGGTTCGATTGACGGGCAACAAGTGGAAGGAGAAACTCTACCGGCGGCATTCGGGTCAGCCCGGGGGGCTCAAGGAGATGTCGGCGGCGGAGCTGCGGGCACGACACCCGGAGCGACTCGTCGAGTACGCGGTGTGGGGGATGCTCCCGAAGGGGCCCCTCGGCCGACGTCTCGCGCGAAGGCTGAAGGTGTACGCCGGCCCGGACCACCCCCACGAGGCGCAGCGACCCCGACCGCTGCCGGTGCACGCGCAGCGGCAGGCGAGCTAGGAGACGGCGAGCGCGATGGGCCAGACCGGTCCGCTTCAATGGCACGCCACCGGGCGACGCAAGACCGCCGCGGCCCGCGTCTTCCTGCGGCCCGGAGCGGGCCGCTTCACCGTGAACGACCGGCCGTTCGAGGAGTACTTTCCCGGGGAGCCGCTGCGGACGGTCATCCGGCAGCCGCTGCTGCTCACCGAGACGGCGGACAAGCTGGACGTGGTCGTTCGGGTGACCGGGGGCGGCGTCTCGGGGCAGGCCGGCGCGCTTCGGCACGGCGTGGCGCGGGCGCTCGTCGAGTACAACCCCGAGCTGCGGCAGAAGCTCAAGGAGGCGGGCTTCCTCACGCGGGACCCGCGCGAGGTCGAGCGGAAGAAGTACGGACAGGCGGGCGCGCGCAAGCGCTTCCAGTTCAGCAAGCGCTAGCGCGGGCGAGTCCCGCGCCGTCGGCGCGAGCCGAGGAGACCGGGTCTTGGTCCAGATCACGCTGAAGGAGCTCCTGGAGGCGGGCGTCCACTTCGGCCACCAGACGCGCCGGTGGAACCCGAAGATGAAGGAGTACATCTTCGGCGCGCGCAACGGCATCTACATCATCGACCTCGAGAAGTCGGTCCGCTTGGCGCGCGAGGCCCTGGCGTTCGCCACCGACCTGGCCGCTCGCGGAGGGACGATCCTGTTCGTCGGGACCAAGCGGCAAGCGCAGGAGGCGATCGCCGAGGAAGCGCAGCGCTCGGGCATGCCCCACGTGAACCAGCGATGGCTCGGGGGCACGCTGACCAACTTCGCCACGATCCGCAAGAGCATCGCGAGGCTCCGAGACCTGGAGGAGATCGCCTCCGGCGACCGCCCGGCGCAGACGACCAAGAAGGAGGCGGCGAAGCTCGAGAAGGAGCGGCACCGGCTCGAGAAGGTCCTCGCAGGGATCAAGACGATGGAGGCCCTGCCCCAGGCGCTGTTCGTCGTGGACACGGAGCGGGAGAAGAACGCGGTCGCCGAGGCCAACAAGCTCGGGATCCCGGTCATCGCCATCGTGGACACGAACGCAGACCCGGAGCCGATCCGGTACCCGATCCCCGGCAACGACGACGCCATCCGCGCCGTCAAGCTGTTCGCGAGCCGCGTCGCGGACGCGGTGATCGAGGGGCGCGCCATCTGGGAGGCGACCCGGCGCGAGATCGAGGCCGAGGTGGAGAGGCGGGCGGTCGCCGCCCAGAACATCGCGGAGCGGGTCCGCGCTCGCGAG
>JBBIHW010000037.1:0-14253 GCA_037446795.1 Acidobacteriota bacterium | reverse complement strand
ACCGGCCACGTCACCAAGAAGGGGCAGATCGCGGGACCGAAGGATCTCGAGCACAACGTGGATTGCGTGCTCTACATCCGCCGCGCCTTCCGGCTGCGGCCTTTCTTCGTTCCGAAGAACCGGTTCGGGCCCGCCATGCTCGACCCTCTGGTGCTCGTCATGGACGAACGAGGGCGCCTCGTCGAGTCGCCGCACACGGCGGCGAAAAGCACGGCCGTTCATGGGTATGCCGGCATTGGCGACGATCTCGCCGAAGGTCAGGCGTCGGTGAGCCTTCCGCGTTACGGGTCGCGCCCCGAGCTGAACGCGCCGTTCCTCCCGTCGAAGAAGGTGAAGCAGCTCCTGTCGGTCCTGAGCACGCTGCGGGACGTGGACCTGACAGATCTCTCCTACGAGATCAACTGCTACGTCCCGCGCCAGCAGCGGTATCGCGAGGAATTGGACCTACCCATCGCCCTCGCGTTGCTCAGCTCGTATCTGCGGCGTCCGGTGCCGGAGAAGACCCTCTTCGTCGGTGAGCTGGACTTGATGCGCCGGATCCGACCTCCTGACGGTCTGTACCTCGCCGCCCTGGCCCAGCTCCTGTGCGGGCCGCAGCGAGGGGCGATCCGGCGGGCCTACCTCTCAGCAGACTCCGCCGGTCGGTTCGCGAAGATGCGCCCGGATTCCGGAGGTCGGACGGTGGGCGAGGTCGTCGAGGTCCGCGGCGTCGAGACCCTCGAGGCCCTTCTCCACGAACTCTGGCCCGATCTCGCCTCGGGGGACTGACAGTGCCGCCTCATTCGGTCCCGTCCACGGTCCGCGACCTGATCTTCTACTACTACGCCAAGCTCGTCATCGCACCCTCATCCGGGGAGGCTGGCAACTACCGCTTCATCATCGACCGCTACAAGCGGTTGAGAGATGACGAGATCCACATGTCGGACTACGACCGGGAGATCCAGCACCTTGCTCAGCAGCCGGGGCGCTGCTGCTTCTGCAGTCGCCCCGGCAGCACGTCCCCGGTCGAGGTGGTCCCGAGAGGCCTCGGGGGTCCTGTCGGGATCCACAACCTGGTGCACGCCTGCGCGGGTTGCGCGGCGTCGAAGGGCGACAAGCACCCGCTCCGATGGTGGGTGGACGAACTTGGCCGGGACAAGGACGAGTTTCCGCGGATCCCTGCCGGTCTTTACCTCAAGCTGTGCTATGAGAGACACGCCGTGGAGTTCACCCTGAATCGCAGAATCGCAAGTGCCGGAACATCAAGGAGCTGTGGTGAGCGTCCATCTGGCTGATCAGGGCTGCCGACAAGAGCAGCAAGGCCCCGAGCGCGCTGAAAGGAACGGAGGTGCGGGGAGTACAATCCGTTGGTCTCCGGGGAGGAGAAGGCCGTGCGGCAACCGGTTGTGAAGTATGGCGGGCCCCGCTGAACGACGTCGCGGCGCGATATGCGCCTCCACGGCTGTACACCGCGGGGGATCCCTCGATTCTCCGTGGTCGGCCAGCGGTCGCGATCGTGGGCTCCCGGCACCCATCGGCCGAGGGGCGAAAGCGGGCAGCGAAGCTGGCCCGGATCCTGGCCGAGCGTCGTGTGCCGGTCGTGAGCGGCCTCGCCGAAGGGATTGACACGATCGCCCACACGGTGGCGATGGATTCCGGCGGGAAGACCATTGCCGTTCTCGGAACCACGCTCTTCGATTTATACCCGCGTCCACCAGGAACGGATCATGGCCGAGCACCTCGCCATCTCGCAGATTCCGAGAGGCGTGCCCATCCAGAGGAGGAACTTTCCCCAGCGGAACCGCACGATGGCTCTCATCTCCGATGCCTCCGTCATCATCGAGGCTGGCGATTCGAGCGGGTCCCTCTCGCAGGGCTGGGAAGCGCTTCGCCTCGGACGGCTTCTTTTCGTCTTGCGATCGGTGGTCGAGGACTCTCGCCTGATCTGGCCCCGGAAGATGCTCGACTACGGAGCGATTGTCCTCGCGGACGCGGAGCTCCTGTTCGAAGCGCTTCCCGCCAAGGAGCCGATCCTCGACCTCCATGCTGCTATCTGAGCTGGGCTTCGGGGCGTTCCTCTGTTACTCGCCTCGAGGGGAAACCCAGGAGATCCTGTGGTCTCGCCGAATTCGGGATGCGCTGAAGTCGGACAGGCTGATCCTCGATCCGCCTCGCCCAACGACGCGGGCCCTGGCCGAGTATTTGGCGAACGTCATCGGTGGGACTCCTCTCGAGGGATTCCTCGGACCCGACGCCGCCTTGGTGCCGGCGCCTCGAAGTTCGCGGTTGGTCCGGGGAGGGCTGTGGGTTCCGCATCGGATCGCCGAGGCCCTCGTGGACGTCGGCCTCGGAGGGAGCGTCATGGCCTGCCTCGAACGCGTCGAGCCTGTTCAGAAGGCAGCCTACGCGTCCGCCGAGGCACGACCGCGGGCGAGAGACCACTATCGAACGATCGTGGTCGGTCGGGCGCTCGCGCGTCCGGAGAGGATCGTCGTCGTGGACGACATTGTGACGCGGGGGGCCACGTTGCTTGGCGCAGCCAGTCGGCTCGCCGAGGCCTTTCCAGGGGTGGACGTGAAGGGCTTCGCCCTTGTCCGGACGATCAGCAACCCTGAGGAGTTCCAGAGGGTCGAGTCTCCGGTCGTGGGTAGGATCGAACTGCGCCGCGACGAGACGTTCCGCCGTCCGTGAGAGCTTGACGACCGCCCGTGCACGAGCGTGTCTTGCGCCCCCAAACGTCCGGGGCGAGCACCGGGCTGCACCTCGGCATCGGGAGTGGTTTCCGCTGTCCCGACCGCGACGAGTACGTGTCCGGTACGTCCTGCGCCTGGGACCTGGGACGCAAGCCCCTCGCGACGAAGGTGGGCTACCTGCTGGACCACCGGTCGGAAGAACTGGCTGTCCCAGCTGCCGTGTTGGGCCGGCTCGAGCGCCAGGCGCCGACGAGCGCACGAGCGGACGCCGGTGCTCCACCTCGAGGAGCTGGCCGCCGGCAAGTTCCTCGCGTTGATGTCTCGAGCCGAAGCCTGGAACTACCTCGACGCCGCGCGGGTCCTCGACCTGGGCCCCGAGATCCTCAAGGAACGTGCGTCCCGGATCGCGTTCGTCCTCGGCTCCGCCGCGTCGAGAGAAAACTGCGCATCGGCGCGATAGCCCCGCTCGAGGCCAAGGACGTACAGCAGAGGTTGCTCCCTCTCCTTCGCGTAGAACCGAGGGACGCAGCAGCAGACCCGGCCGAACTCCAGCGCGCGCCGGGAGCGTTCCGACGGTTGATGCACGGGTCGGACTTCCTGCCCTACCAGCGCGAGTTCTGGTCGTTCGCGCCGTCCTTGTGCGCGTCGACAGGGTCGCTTGAGCTTGACATTTCGAACATGGTCGAATAATTATTCGACCATGACTGACAGCTTTCTCGGCGGCACCTACGGGGCCTGCCGCGCGATCCTGGAGAAGCGGCTGCGAGAGCCGGCCCCGGGCAAGATCCAGCTCCTGACCGGCCCGCGGCAGGTCGGCAAGACCACGCTGCTCCTCGAGCTGGCGGAGCGCTTGCGGCCGACCGCCCTCTACGCGGCCGCGGACGGCCCCGAGGCGGCGCTTCCCGGCTTCTGGGAACGCCTGTGGCAGCGGGCGGAGGCGAGCGCTCGCGAGCACGGGTCGGCCCGGGTCCTCGTCGACGAGGCGCACCACCTCCACCGGTGGGCGGCGCGCTTGAAGGGTGAGTGGGACCGGCTGCGAAGACAGGGCCTTCCCGTGCACGTCGTCGCGACCGGATCGTCAGCGCTGCGGCTTGCCACCGGGTCGAGCGAGAGCCTGGCCGGGAGGTTCGAGCGAATCGTCCTGAACCACTGGACGGCTTCCGCGCTCGCGGCGGCCTTCAGCTTCGCCCCACGCAAGGCGGCCGAAATCCTGGTCCGCCGGGGCGGCTACCCAGGAGCTGTAGCGTTTCTCGAGGAGCCGGCCCGCTGGCAGGCGTACGTCCGCGACGCCATCATCGAGCCCGCGATCGGCCGCGATCTCCTCGCGCTCGGATCCATTCGCCGCCCCGCCCTGCTCCGGCAGCTGTTCGCCGTGTGCGTGGACGCTCCGTGCCAGATCGTCTCCCTCCAGAAGTTGCAGGGCCGCATCCGAGACCCGGGAGCCCTCGAGACGATCACCCACTACCTCCGCCTTCTCGAGGAGGCCTATCTCGTGGCCGCCCTGGAGAAGCACTCGCGCGCGGCAGTCCGCAGGCGAGCCGCCCCGCCCAAGCTCCTCGTCCTCAGCAACGCTCTGCTCGCCGCGACCGATCCCCGCGGAATCCCCGAGCCGAGGTCCGATCCGGCCCGCTTCGGCGCCTGGATCGAGAACGCCTGCCTGGCCCACGCCTGGAACCGCGGCCAGCGCGTTACCTACTGGCGGGAGGAGCCCTTCGAGGTGGACGCGGTGATCGAGGGGAGCTGGGGTCGCCTGGCCGTGGAAGTAAAGACCGGTCCGTTCGCCGAGGGGGAGCTGGCGGGCCTGCTGGAGTTCTGCCGCCGCGAGAGGCGCTACGAGCCCCTGGTCCTGACCGACGAGACCGGCCTCGCCTCCGCCCGTCGGGCCGCGGTCCGCGCCATCCCCTGGCGGGAGTTCCTCCTTGCCGAAGAGGGACCGTGACCGGTTGACGTTTCGCGGAGTTCGGGGGTATTCCTTCCACCTCATGCGAGCAGCACGTCAACTGCATCGTGCGTGGCCTTGCCGCGCGGCGTCGCTCTTCTCGAGGGCCGAAACGATCCAGCCACATGGGTCGAACGGAAGGAAGTGACCGATGCCGCTCAACCCCATCGCCTTCACCGAAAGGGTGGTCGGCGACTTCCTCCGGTACCAGGTCACGGCGTACCCCTTCGCCGACGAAAGGCTTCACGCCCAGATGCGGGAGCTACTCTCTCTCGAGCGGACGCGGCACACGCCGCTGCTGCGCGGCCCCTACGTGAGCCTCTCGAAGGCCTATAGCACGGGCGCCACGGTCGCCGACCTGGTCCGCGAGGGGCTTCTCCATCCGTTCCTCGAGAACTTGGTGGAGCACCGGACCCTGTTCGGCCACCAGGAACGAGCGATCCGTCACATCGTCGCGGGACGGACCACGCTCATCTCGACGGGTACCGGTTCGGGCAAGACCGAATGCTTCCTCTATCCGATCATCAGCCGCTGCCTCCAGCTCAGGGACGAGGGATCCCCGCCCGGGATCGTGGCCATCCTCGTCTACCCGATGAACGCGCTCGCGGAAGACCAGCTTGGCCGCCTCCGAGGGCTCCTGGCGGGGACGGGTGTCCCGTTCGGCATGTACATCGGTAAGACGCCCGAGCGGCGGGCGGACGTCGCGGGGGAAAGGCTCCGGGCGGGGGCCTCGAGGGAGGACTACCTGCGAGCCTCGGAACGGGCGCGACAGGAGAGGCGGGCCACCGCGGTTCATCCGCCGGAGGAGCGCACCTCGCGCGAGGAGATGCGCGGGCCCGGAGGACAGCCGCGAATCCTGCTCACCAACGTGAAACAGCTCGAGCTGCTGCTGACGCGGCAGGCCGATGCGGGCCTGTTCGAGGGTGCCCGCCTCGAGTACCTGGTCTTCGACGAGGCGCACACCTACTCCGGCGTCGCCGGCGCCGAGACGGCGTGCCTCATCAGGCGGCTGCGGACCTTCTGCGGGCGCGAGCCGGGCGAGGCGGTCTCCATCGCCACCTCCGCGACGCTCGTAGATCCCGAGCGCGAGCTCGAGGCGGCACGCGATTTCGCCTCGCGCTTCTTCGGCGTCCCGACCCGCCAGGTCGAGGTCGTGGGCGAGGAGTACCGCCCCGACGAGTGGGCAGACAGGCGCAGGCCCGATGCCCCGCCCCTCGCCCCGGCGGCGGAGCTGCTCCGCGAGGTCCTCGAGGCCGTGGACGCCGGCACCGAGACCGGCCCGCGCGTCGCGGCCGCGTTCCGACGGCTGACCGGGTCCGAGCTATCCCCGGAGACCTGGCAAGACCAACTCTACGACGGTCTGAGCTCGAGCGAGACCTGCTACCAGCTCGCGCGGGCGCTCGAAGGTCCGATGCCGCTCGACGCGCTCGCGGGGAAGCTCGGGGAAGCCCTGGGCCGCGCCGTCTCCGAAGAGGAGATCCTGGTCTGGCTGACCCTGGGGGCCGCGGCGCGCCGCGAGGGAAGGCCCCTTCTCCGGCCCGTGGTCCACGCCTTTGTACGGGGGGTCGGTGGTGGGGCGGTGACCTTCCCTCCCGAGGACGAGGGCCCGCGCCTCTCGCTCAGCGGATTGGACGACTCGGGGGACTCGGAGGAGCCGCACTTCAAGCTGCCGATCCTGGCGTGCAGCACCTGCGGCCAGCACTACTTCGAGCACTGGGTTCGGGATTTCCAGCTAGGCCCGGCCGGCCCGGGGGGCGGGGAGGCGATCGGGGATCGGCGGGTGTGGAAGCCCCTCGACGCGTCGCGCGGGGGGGTGCGGGTCGTGCTGCTCGACCGTCTGATCTCGGGCTGGGACGAGGAGGAAGACCCGCCCCGCACGCACCAGGTCTTCCTCTGCCGCCACTGCGGCGCCCTTCACCCCGCCGAGGTTGGCCGCTGCGACGGCTGCGGGAGGGAGGCGTCACTCGTCCGGCTCCTCGCGGCCGAAGGCAGGGAGCGCCGCCCGGACCGGCTCAAGGCCTGCCTGTCGTGCCGGGCGCCCGGCCGCGAGATGGGAGGCCGCTACCGGGAGCCGATCCGCCCGGTGCGCGCCGTCACGGTCTCGGACGTCCACGTGCTCGGCCAGAACATGATCCAGCATGCCGAGAGGCGCCGCCTGCTCGTGTTCGCCGACAACCGGCAGGACGCCGCCTTCCAGGCCGGGTGGATGCGCGACCACGCCCGGCGGTTCCGGATGCGCTCGCTCGTGGCGGCCGAGATCGGGGGCGGGCCGCTCTCGGTCGGCGACCTCGCGGCACGGCTCGACCGGATCCTCGACGAGGACCAGGAGCTATCGCAGGCACTGATCCCGGAGGTGTGGAGCGTGGCGCGGCCCGAGGCCGCGGGCCTCGAGCACGCGCGAGAGAGAAAGCGGTTCCTCCGCATCCAGGTTCTCCGTGAGCTGACGACCGGCGTGAAGCAGCGCGTGGGCCTCGAGCCCTGGGGGCGCATGAAGGTCGAATACCTGGGCCTGGGCCCGGACCTGCCGTTCGTGCGGGAGTGGGCGGCCCGCCTCGGGGTCGAGCCGGAGCGCCTTTGCGACGGCATCGCCGCCATCCTCGACATGCAGCGGCGCACCCTCCATCTCCTGGACCGCGCCGAGGAGGTCTTCTCGAGGTTCTGGCAGGCGGGGGACCGGGAGATCCAGTACGGCTACCTCCCCCTTCTGAGCGGCGTCCCAAAGGGATTGAAGCTGGAGAGAGCGGCGGGCGATGACCCGGGCCGCGTCACGCAGTGGTTGAGCGGCAGGGGGGACACCGCGGTCCGGCAGGCCGCGCGGGCGTTCGGCGTCGAGAGGGACGAAGTCGAGGACTTCGTTCGGGGCCTCTGGAGCCTGCTCGCCGAGGAGCTTGGCGTCCTCGCCCCCGTCACGCTGAAGGGCAGCCGCGGGCGGGCGCTCCCCGGGTGCGCGGGCGTCCGGCAAATAGACGCCGACCGGTTACTGCTTTCACCGCACCGCGGGCGGTGGCGCTGCGCGACCTGCCGTCGGGCGCAGGTCCGGCCCACGCCACGCGACCGGTGTCTCGCCTGGAGATGCGGGGGGACCCTCGAGCCCTTGGAGGACGACCCGGACAACTACGACCTTCTCGCACTCGAGCAGGGCTTCGCCATGCTCCGCCCCGCCGAGCACTCGGCGCAGGTTCCGCCCGAGGAGCGCGAGCGGCTCGAGCGGAAGTTCAAGGGGGAGGGCGAAGAGATCAACACGCTCGTCTGCACCCCGACGCTCGAGATGGGTGTGGACATCGGCGGCCTCGACACGATCTTGATGAGAAACGTGCCGCCTCTCCCTTCGAACTACTGGCAGCGGGCGGGCCGGGCCGGGCGGCGCCACCGCCTTGCAGTGAGCGTCACCTACGCGAGGAACGTGAGCCACGACCGCGCGTACTTCGCGGACCCTCTGAAGCTTCTGGCCGGCCGCGTCGAGCCGCCCCGCTTCAACCTCACGAACGAGGTCATGCTCGGCAAGCACGTTCGCGCCTGCGTGTTGACTCGCCTGCGCCAGCTCGCCCACCCGTCGAGCGGGCTCGCCGAGCCCGACCGGGAGGAGATCCTGACGACGCTCGACGGCGTGTTCCCGACCCTCGTGCGCGACTACCTGTTCGAGGACAACGGCGAGCTGCGTGGCGCCCCGTTCGATGTCCATCCGCTTGATACGATCGTGACCAGGCACGCCGACGACCTCGTGGCGAGCGTCGAGGCCGCATTCCGGCGGACCTGGCCGGCCTCCGACGCCGCGGTCGTGGCGCCGGAACGGCTTCGAGACACCGTCCTGAGGACGGCGGAGGCCCTCGAACGGGTGCTCGAAACCCTCCGCCGGAGGCTCCGTTGGTGTCTCGACCAGATGCGCCGGCTCGACGAGGAGCGCCGGCGCCGGGGCACTCTCGATCCTGACGAGGACGCCCTCTACCGGCGCTGCGACCGGATGGTGAAGCGGCTGAAGGGGCTCGAGCGGAGGCAGCGCGCGGAGGCCGAGGGCTACGACGACACGGTGACGTTCGGCATGCTCGCTGCCGAGGGGTTCCTCCCGGGCTACGGTCTCGAGACAGGGCAGATCGTGGGGACGGCGCTCGCCTCGCGATCGCCGACCCACCGCGCCGACTTCGACCTCAAGCGCCCGACGGCCGTGGCCCTGCGCGAGTACGTCCCAGGCAACCTCATCTACGCCAACGGCAGCAGGTTCGTGCCGCGGTATTTCCACCTGGAAGCGGGAGAGCCGCTGATGTTCCAGGTGGACGTGGGTCGCGAGGCGGTCGTGGAAGTCGGTGTCGGAAGCAACGATGCCGCCCTTTCCCTCGGCGCCGTGAGCCTGCGGGCCGTCCCCGTGTGCGACGTGGACCTCGCGCATGTTTCACAGATCACCGACGAGGAGGAATACCGGTTCCAGATGCCGGTGGCTGTCTACGGACACGAGCTAGGGCGTCACGGAGGCGGCATCGCCTACGACTGGGGCGGCCGCGACCTCACCTTTCGCGGGGCGGTGCACCTGCGCCTCCTCAACGTGGGTCCGGCGTCCCGCGTCAGGGAGGGCCGCCTCGGCTATCCGGTTTCGCTCGTCAGCGGCCAGAGCCGGTCCCCCTTCGCCTCGCAGCGAGAGCGGAAGGAGTTCTCGAGGGGCGAGCAGGAGCGCTACGGGACGCCAGTCGGAGAGGTCGGCTTCTATGCGGACGTGATCGCGGACGCGCTGGACTTGCAGGACTGCGCTGGCCGGGAAGAGGCGTGCTCCCTGCTGGAGGCGCTTCGCACGGGCATGGCTCAGGTCCTCGAGATGGACCGCGAGGACCTGGAGATCCTGGTCATCGGCCGCGCCGGCACCGACCTGGTGGACGGCCTGCTCTACGACCCGATGCCGGGAGGCTCCGGGCTCCTCCAGCAGGCTTGCGCACGCTGGAGCGAGGTCGTCGCTGCGGCGCTGGAGATCGTCGAGCGCTGTCCCTCGGGGTGCGAGCGCTCGTGCGTGGACTGTCTCCAGACCTTCCGGAACGCGTTCTTCCACGCCCACCTCAATCGGCGCCTCGCGGGCGAGCGCCTCCGCGGCTGGGGGGTGCAGCTCATGGTCCGGCACGACATCCCGCCCAGGATGCCTGCGGCGCAACCTCGCGGCCAGGGCATGACGACGAACGAGGCCGAGGCCAGGCTCCGTGGGATGCTCTTGCGTGCGGGCTTCCCCGAGCCGCGCTGGCAGCATCAGATTCTCCTCGGCGCCCCGCTGGGCTCGACGACGCCGGACGCGTTCTACGACGGCGGCCACGAGCTCGACCCCGGGATCTGCATCTACCTCGACGGGTTGAGTGACGGCAGCCACGGCAGGTCCGAAACAGCGCAGCGGGACCGCCGGATTCGGGAAGAGCTGCGGTCGCGGGGCTACGAGGTCTTCGAGATCGCCGCGTCCGTTCTGCACGACCGCGCCGCCATGGGGCGGCACCTGGCGCGTCTCGCGAGGTTCCTGTTCGGTCGGGAAAAGGCGCAAGAAGTCCGAAATGATCCATCCTGGTTCGATGGCGCGGCGGCGAGCTGAGCGATCGTGAACTGCGGCCGCAGCGAACCTCCAACTCAGGGCTGCACCACCTCGACTCCGTTACACCGCGCCCAAGCCGGTGACGCACAGAGCGCGAGATCCATCCTGACGTTGAACGGCCATCCGAAGCCGGCCAGCTGGCATCCGACCGCCGGAGCCACTACCCGCTTGCGGCTCCACGACGGATGCCCGTCGTGAGCAGGGTCCACTTCCTTGCCGCGGCCTTCCCATATCGTCTGGGGAGGAGCGAGGCAGGTCGCTGATTCCATGGAGCCGGCGCGCGGACTTGAACCGCGGACCTGCTGATTACGAATCAGCTGCTCTACCGACTGAGCTACGCCGGCCCGGAAGCTCGCAGCCGCGGGCGCGCGATTTATAGCAGAGCGTGACCCCACGGGCAACGAAGGCACCGCGCCCTCGCGCCTGCGCTCGACCACGACGGCCGGTCGGCCTACCCTGAGGGCGCGCCAGGGATCCACGCGGATGAGCTGGATCGCCGCCCTCTTCGTCCTGGGCCTCGTCGGTACGGGCCTGTTCGGCGGCAGGCTCGCGCTCGACCTCTTCGTGCGCCGCATGATGAGGCCCCCGCTGCGGCCTCCGGTGTCGCTCCCGCCGGACATGCAACGGCGGGCCCTCGGCGTCGAGATCGAGGGGGCGGCCGACCGCTTCCACGCGTGGCTGCTCGAGCCGGACCGTGCCGCGAAAGGAGCGGTCGTGCTCGTGCACGGGTGGGGGAGGGACGCAGGGAGCATGTCGCCGCTCGCGCCGTCCCTTCTCGAGCGCGATCTCGCCTGCCTTCTCGTGGACCTCCCGGGACACGGGCTGAGCGGTCCCGTGTCGCACTACCACGCGCCCAGGATGCTCGACGACATGCTGCGGGTGAGACGCTGGCTCGAATCCCGACCGCGCTTCGCCGGCCTGCCGGCGGCCGTCGTCGGCTTCTCTTTCGGCGGCCTCGGAGCGCTCCTGTCGGCCTCGCGCGACGCGTGCTGGCGGGCGGTCGCGGCGCTCGCCGCTCCGGTCGGACCGATGGAGGCGACCGAGATCTACCTGCGAAGCCGGTACCTGCCGGCGAGTCTCCTGCGGAAGCCGATCCGCGCGACCATCTCGAGGCTCCTTAAGGTGGACCCGAACGCCTACACGGCCGAGCGAAACCTGCCGAGGGTGCGCGTTCCCGTGCTCCTGCTCCATGGCGCCCGCGATCCCCTGGTCCCGGTGGCGCACATGGCCGGGCTCCGGGCCGCGCTTCCTCCCGCGCTCGTCACCACCGTGCGGCTCGAGGAGGACGACCACGTCTCGATCCTCGTGAACCCCGAGGTTCACCGCTGCCTCGCCAGCTTCCTTTCGCGCCATCTCGTCGTGTAAGGGGAGCTTCGGTCGGAGCCCGCGTCGAGCTCCTGGGGCCGAGGAGCGGTCGCCGACACCAGCGGCGCGCGTTTCGCCCCCGCGAGCGTGCGATCGGGCGCTTCTCGAGAAGGCGGCGAAGGTGCACGAGGGCTTTCCTCCACGCGGCCGCGGCGGTCCACGGGAGGGCCGGCCAGAGCCGCGCCGCCGCGCGCGGGGCAGAGACAGGGCGTCGAGCCCGATCACGCCGTGCGCGCAGAGTGCCGCGGCGGAGGGAACCGCATCGAACTTCCCGTACCAGGCCCGGAGGGCGACATGCCGCCACCCGCAGATCGCCATGCGGATGCCCAGCGTGCTTTCCGACCCGGCCGCGCCCTCGAGGGAGCCGCCCTCCCTTCGAGGCCCTTCGGGTGCGATCGCAAGCGGGACGATCCGGCGCTTCGACTCCAGCGCCATGGGCTGTCCTCTGACGAGGGAGCCCGGCGCGAGCCGCTCCAGGCGAGGGACAGCGATCCGGCGAGGGCGGGGCAGGAGCACGCTGATCCGTGAGCGCGAGCCGTCTTCGGGTGGAATCATGTGCTGAGGCTTCCCGGGCTGGCGTGTGCTTCCCGGTGGGCGGCTGGAATCACGTCTCGAGCCTTTTGCCAGGCCCCCCGGATCCGGAGGCCCCGTCGCCGCCTGGTAAGCTGAGCCGACGGAGGCGGGCGGTGCGGAGGCGGAGGCTCGGCAGGACCGGTTTCGAGGTCTCCGAGATCGGTTTCGGAGGCTGGGGGATCGGAGGGACCATGTGGCGCGGCGTCCCGGATGAGGAGGCGCTCCGCGCCCTCGACTCGGCCCTCGAGCTGGGCGTTGACTTCTTCGACACCGCGCTCGCTTACGGCGAGGGTCACAGCGAGCGGCTGATCGGCCGCGTGCTTCGCCAGCGCGGGGCGCGCGGGCGCGTCGTGGTCGCGACGAAGGTGCCTCCGAGGGACTCCGTCTGGCCGGGGCGCGCCTCGACCCCGCTCGCCGAGGTCTTCCCGGCCCGCTGGATCCGCAGGTCGGTCGAGGCCTCGCTCGGGAACCTCG
Organism: Acidobacteriota bacterium; assembly: GCA_037446795.1. Lineage (GTDB taxonomy): Bacteria > Acidobacteriota > Polarisedimenticolia > Polarisedimenticolales > JBBIHW01 > JBBIHW01. The sequence goes on along the minus strand of JBBIHW010000037.1, from coordinate 1,676 downwards.
GTGCGGAGGTGCTCGACGTGGAGCAGCTCCACGTCTGGAACGACGCGTGGCTCGACGACCCCGCCTGGCCGGACACGCGGGCCGAGATGGAGCGCCTTCGGGACGAGGGGAAGGTGCGCCACTGGGGGATCTCGGTGAACGACCACGCGCCCGACACGGCGCTCCGTGTGCTCGAGGATCCGCTCCTCGAGACGGTGCAGGTGATCTACAACATCTTCGACCGCTTGGCCGAGCGCGAGCTGTTCCCGCTCGCGCGAAGGCGCGGGCTCGGGGTCATCGTCCGCGTGCCCTTCGACGAGGGCGCACTCGCCGGCGCCGTCGCCCCCGACACGGCGTTCCCCTGCGGGGACTGGCGGCATCGCTACTTCCGCGACGACCGCAGGGAGGAGGCGTGGAGGAGGGCCGAGGCCCTGCGAGCCTTCCTCGGGACCGAGGCGGCGACGCTCTCCGAGCTGGCCCTGCGCTTCTGCCTCGCCCCCCCGGAGGTCTCGACCGTGATCCCCGGGATGAGACGACCCGAGCACGTGCGGGCGAACGCCGCGGTCTCGGACGGCAGAGCCCTGTCCGCGGACTTGCTCGAGAAGCTCCGGCCGCATGCGTGGAACAAGAACTGGTACGGGGACTAGGACGCGGAGGCGCCGCGATGGCCGGCGGGCACTCGAGCAAGCCGCGCAAGGGACGGGGGGCGACGATCAACCCTCCGGGTCGCTACGAGCGGCGCGTCGTGGTCCCCGAGGAGGAGAACCCCTGGCCCGAGGAGGAGGGCCCGCCCCCGCCGATCCCCACGACCGTGCTCCCCGAGCGAACGCGCTCGATCGTCACGACGAACGACTCGCCGGACATTCCCTTCGACCGCTCCATCAACCCGTACCGCGGCTGCGAGCACGGCTGCGTGTACTGCTTCGCGCGGCCGACCCACGCGTACCTGGGCCTCTCGCCGGGCACCGACTTCGAGACGAAGATCTTCTCGAAGCCGGCCGCGGCCGAGCTGCTGCGCCGCGAGCTCTCGAAGCCGAGCTACCGGCCCGAGGTGATCGCCCTCGGGGCCAACACCGATCCGTACCAGCCCGTGGAGCGGAAGCTGCGGATCACGCGGGGGATCCTCGAGGTCCTGGCCGAGTTCCGGCACCCGGTGAGCATCGTGACCAAGTCCGCGGCGGTGCTGCGCGACCTCGACCTCCTCGTCCGGATGGCCGCGAACCGCCTCGCCCACGTGTTCGTGTCGGTCACGACGCTCGATCCGGAGCTGGCGAGAACGATGGAGCCGCGCGCCTCGATCCCCGCGCGCCGGCTCGACGCGGTGCGCGCGCTCCGGAAAGCGGGGGTGCCGGTCGGCGTGCTCGCCTCGCCCATGATCCCGGGCTTGAACGACGAGGAGCTCGAACGGATCCTCGAGGCGGCCGCCGCGGCCGGCGCCACGTCGGCGAGCTACGCGCTCGTCCGCCTCCCGCTCGAGGTGCGGGACATCTTCGTGGCCTGGCTGGAGGCCCACGCTCCGACGAGGGCGCCCCGCACCCTCGCCCTCATCCGGGAGACGCACGGGGGCAAGCTCTACGACGCGCAGTGGGGGACGAGGCTCAAGGGCACGGGTCCGGTCGCCGACGTCATCGCGCGCCGCTTCGAGGTCGCCTGCCGCAGGCTCGGCCTCGCCCGCAGGCCCGAGCCGCTGGACACGA
>JBBIHW010000036.1:0-14260 GCA_037446795.1 Acidobacteriota bacterium | reverse complement strand
CCGGTTCCGGTCCGGGGAGGAGCCGCGTCGCGCGAGGGGCGCGCCGCGGTTCGCGTCGGAGCCGGCCGGCTCGCACCCGCCGCGAGACGGCCCGTCCGCGACCCGCGGCCGGCGTCTCGTATGCTAGGGGCCCGGCGCCGCCCGCCGGGGTGCGGCGCTGGACTGGCGGCCCGGAGAGGGCGGAGGACCGCTCGCGAGGATGCGCTCAGACCGGTCGAAGCCGTCGCTCCTCGCGGGGTGCGTGATCGGGATCGGCCTGCTCTCGAGGCCCACGGGCGCAGCGCCGGCGGACGACGACTGCCTCGCCTGCCACGCCGACGCCACGCTCGCCGTGGAGCGTCGGGGACGGACGGTCTCGCTCCACGTGGACGCCGAGGTCCTCCGCCGCTCGGTCCACGCCGGCCTCGGTTGCACCGACTGTCACGCCGGCCTCGACGCGGGCAGCCTCCCCCACAGCCCCCGCATCGCGCCGGTCGCATGTACGTCCTGCCACGCGGAGCCGGCCTCCACCCACGGCTTCCACCCGCAGATCGCCCGGGCGAGCGGAACCGACGGCCCGCCCGCCGCCTCCTGCAAGACTTGCCACGGAACCCACGAGGTGACCTCGCCGCGCCTCGCCGGCTCGAAGTTCCATCCCTCGCGGCTCGCCGACTCCTGCGGCGAGTGCCACGGCGATGTCGCCCGCGCCTACCGGGCGTCGGCTCACGGGCTCGCTCTGTCCGGCGGGGAGCCGAGCGCTCCGACCTGCCTCGCGTGCCACGGCCCGGAGCGGCTCGTGGCGCCCGCGGGGGAGCCGCCGACCGCGGAGCTCAAGATCCGCCAGGAGAAGCTCTGCCTCTCCTGCCACCTCGACGACCCGGAGGTGCGGTCCCGCGTCGGGCCGCGGGCGGGCTTCATCGCCGCCTACGAGTGGAGCGCCCACGGCCGCGCGCTGCTCGCCGGCGACGCCGCCGCTCCCAATTGCGTGGACTGCCACGGCAGCCACCAGATGCGCAAGGGCCTCGACCCGGCCTCCCAGGTCACGAGGCCGAACGTGCCCGGCACGTGCGGGCAGTGCCACGCGCAGGAGGCGGCCGGCTACGCCGGCAGCGTCCACGCGGCCGCGGTCCGGCGCGGCAGCCCGGACGCCCCGGTGTGCACCGACTGCCACGGCGAGCACAACATCCGCGGCCCGCACGACCCTCGCTCGCCGGTGGCCCCGGCCAACGTCGCCCGACAGGTGTGCGTGCCCTGCCACGCGTCGGTGCGCCTCGCCGAGAAGTACTCCCTCCCCATCGGCCCCGTGCGGGCGTTCGCCGACAGCTTCCACGGCCTCGCCATCCGCGCCGGAGACGTCGAGGTCGCCAACTGCGCCAGCTGCCACGGCTCGCACGCGATCCTCCTCCCGAGCGACCCGGCCTCGAGCGTTCACCCCGACAACCTGGCCGCGACGTGCGGGAAGTGCCATCCGGGCGCGGACCGGCGGTTCGCCGCCGGCAAGGTCCACGTCACGGCCACGCGCGCCGAGCAACCGCTCCTCTACTGGATCGCGCGGATCTACGTGGCGCTCATCGTGGTCGTCATCGGGGGGATGCTCGCCCACAACCTCGCGGACTACGCCCATCGGATCGCGCGCCGCCTCCGCGTGCCCGAGCCGGAGGAGGAAGCCCCCGAGGGCGCGCAGCCGTGGATCCTGCGCATGACGGTCAACGAGAGGTGCCAGCACCTGGCGCTCCTGCTCGCCTTCGTCGTGCTCGCCCTGACCGGGTTCATGCTCCGCTATCCCGAGGCGTGGTGGTGCCGGTGGATCTGGCCCTTGTATCCCGGGCTGTTCGAAGTGCGGGGAAGCGTGCACCGGGCCGCGGGGATCCTCATGCTGGCGGCGGGGGTCTGGCACCTGGGCTACGTGGTCGCCACGGAGCGCGGCCGCAGGTTCTGGCGGGACATGCGGCCGTCGCCCGCGGACCTCGCCGACGCCGCCCGCGCCATGGCGTTCGCGGTGGGCCTCTCCCGCCGGAAGCCTCGCCTCGGCCGGTTCAGCTACGTGGAGAAGAGCGAGTACTGGGCCGTGCTGTGGGGCACGGCCATCATGGGCACGACCGGTGTGGTGATGTGGTTCGAGGAGACGTTCATCGAGCTGCTGACCAAGCTCGGCTGGGACGCGGCGCGCGCGATCCACTTCTACGAGGCGGTCCTGGCCACCCTCGCCATCGCCGTCTGGCACCTCTACCACGTGGTCTTCAAGCCCGGCGTCTATCCCATGAACCCGGCCTGGCTCACCGGCAAGATCCCCGTCTCGCTGATGGCCGAGGAACACCCGCTCGAGCTCGAGCACATGCTCGCTCGTGCGGGCCGGGACGCGCCTTCGGCAGGGCAGGGCGAGCCCGGGACGGCGGTCGCGGCCTCGCCCGCTCCCGCCGGTCCCTCCGACCGGGAGGTGGCCGGAGGCGACCCGCGATCTCAGCCCTCGCGTCCGGAGCGCGGCGGCGGGGACACGGGCGCCGGCCTGTCGTAGACCGCGACGATCCAGTCGCGGTGGCGGTCGGACCGGCCGCGGACGAGCTGCTCGAACTCGTTCTGGAGGGCGACGGTCACCGGGCCGGGCCGGCCGCCCCCGACCTCGCGCCCGTCCACGCGGATCACCGGGGCGATCTGCGCGGCCGTTCCGCACAGGAACACCTCGCTCGCCACGTACAGCTCGCTGCGCTCGACCGGGCGCTCGTCCACGTCGAGGGCGAGGGCCTCCCGGGCGAGGGTCATCACCGTGTCCCGGGTGATCCCCTCGAGGATCCCCTGCGTCGAGTCCGGCGTCACGAGGCGGCCCGCACGCACCAGAAAGAGGTTCATCGCGGCGCCTTCGGCGACGCGGCCCTCCTCGTTCAGGACGATCGCCTCGTCGAAGCCGCGGTCCCGCGCCTCCTGGGCCGCGAGGGCGGAGTTCACGTAGGCGCCGCAGATCTTCCCGCGGGGCGGAATCGCGTTGTCGGCGAGGCGCCGCCACGACGACACCCCGCAGTGGATCCCTCCGCGCACGTCCAGGTAGGACCCCATCGGGACCGCCATCATGGCGAAGCACTCCTCGGCGGGAAGCGTCACGCCGACGCGGGTCGCCGACTTGAACAGGATCGGCCGGACGTAGGTGTCCGCGGCGTAGCCGTTGCGACGGATGAGATCGCACGCGATGGCCACCAGCTCGTCGGGCCGGTGCGGGAGCCTCATGTGGAGGATGCGGGCGTTGCGCTCCATCCGCTCGAAGTGCTCCGCGGCCCGGAACAGCAGGAGGTCCCCGGTCCGGTCGTCGAGATACGCCCGGATCCCCTCGAAGATCCCCGTGCCGTAGTGGAGCCCGTGGGTCAGCAGGGGGATGCGGCTGTCGGGCTCCTCGACGAACCGCCCGTTGACGTAGACGATGGGAACCTTCATCGGCGTCTCCCCGGCCCGACCGGCGCGCTCGACCCCGGGACCGCCCCTCGCGGTCACGGCAGGCTCGCGCGGGCCGAGCCCTCCCGTACCATCCTCGCGCCCTCCTCGATGGCGCGCAGGTTCGCCTCGAGAGCCTGCGGCGCGAGCCTCATCCCCTCCAGCGCCTCCCGCAGCGCGGCCTCCGGGAGGACCCGCGTCGCGGCGAGGTACGCCCCGAGGACGACCATGTTCGCCGCCCGCTTCGAGCCGAGCCGCTCGGCGGTCTCGGTCGCCGGGATCCCGACCGTGCGCAGGCGCGGCATCGGAGGAGGCTCCGGCACCATGGAGGCATCGTAAACCACGAGGCCCCCGTCCACGACCTCGCCCGCGAACCGCTCCAGGGACGGCCGGTTGAACGCCAGCAGGACGGTCGAGCGAGTGACGAGGGGCGAATCCACCTCGGCCCGGGCGAGGATGACGTGGCAGTGCGCGGTGCCGCCGCGCATCTCGGGGCCGTAGGAAGGAAGCCACGACACCGCGTAGCCGGCGAGCCGCCCGGCCTCCGCGAGAAGAGAGCCCAGGAAGAGAACCCCTTGCCCGCCGAAGCCCGCCGCCTTCACGCGTGGGTAGCGGAACGGAAGCTCCACCGCGGCCGCGGACCACCCGGCCCAGGCGTGCCCGGCCCGCGATCCGCTCCTCGCCGGGCGCAGGCCCAGCACCTCGGGGATCCGGTGCGCGGGGACCTCCGCCCGCGGCGCCGGCGCCCGCGGTCCCGGCTCGTCCCGGAACACGCCGAGCGGGAAGGTCTTCGTCATGGTCTCGAGGACGAAGCGGGCGGCCTCCGGGGGGTCGAGCCCCCAGCCCGTCGGGCACGGGGAGAGGACCTCGACGAGCGAGAAGCCGCGGCGATCCATCTGGTTCCGCAGAGCGCGCCGGATCGCCTTGCGCGCGGCGAGATTGTGGGTCGCGTCGCCGAGGGCGACGCGCGCGATGTAGACCGGGGCGTCGAGCGTGGCGAGCAGCTCGGCGACCCGCAGCGGGAAGCCGTCTCGGGCCGCCGCGCGGCCGTCCGGCGTCGTCGCCGTCACCTGCCCGAGCAGCGTCGTCGGGGCCATCTGGCCGCCGGTCATGCCGTAGATCGCGTTGTTGATGAACAGCACGGTCAGGCACTCCCCGCGGTTGGCTGCGTGGAGGATCTCGCTGGCGCCGATCGCGGCCAGGTCGCCGTCGCCCTGGTACACGATGACCAGGCTGTCGGGCCGGGCGCGCTTGACCGCGGTCCCCACCGCGGGCGCGCGGCCGTGCGGGGCCTGGATGTGGCCCACGTCGAGGTAGTAATAGGCGAACACCGCGCAGCCCACCGGGTTGACGAACACCGTGCGGTCGGCCGCGCCGAGATCCTCGAGCGCCTCGGCCACGTACTTGTGCACGATCCCGTGCCCGCAGCCGGGGCAGTAGTGGGTGACCGTCGGGTCCCCGTCCTTCCGCTCGAAGACCCGATAGAAGGTCGCCGGCCGCTCAGACAGGGGCACGCTCACGGTCCACCTCCCCGGCGAGCGTCGGCCGGTCGTCCCCCAGCACGCACTGGACGATCTCCTCGGCCGACGGCACGTTCCCCCCGAGCCGCCCGTACAGCTCCACGCGGCACCGCCCCTCGACGGCGAGCTTCACATCCTCGACCATCTGCCCCGTGCTGAGCTCGACCACGAGGATCCGCCCCACCCTCCAGGACAGCTCGCGCAGCTTCGCGGTCGGGAATGGCCAGCCGGTCATCGGCCGGACGAGGCCCGCCCGGACTCCCTCGGCGCGAAGCAGAGCCACTGCGCGGCGCAGCACGCGCGAGACGATCCCGTAGCCGACCAGCACGATGTCCGCGTCCTCGGTCCGCACCTCCTCGACGCGGGCCTCGCGACGGCGGATCTCCTCGTACTTCTGCCAGAGACCCCGCTCGTGAGCCTCGAGCCGATCGTGTGCGAGGTAGATCGAGGTGATCAGGTTCGCGCGCGTGGCCGCGGTCCCCTGGACCGCCCAGGGACGGGCGGGGGCGCTGGCCGGGACGAAAGGCAGCGACACCGGCTCCATCATCTGCCCCACGTAGCCGTCGGCGAGCACGAAGGCCGGGTTGCGGTAACGGTCCGCCAGCTCGAAGGCGAGGGCGGTGAAGTCCGCCATCTCCTGGACCGAGGCCGGCAGCAGCACGATGTTGCGATAGCAGCCGTGACCGCCGCCCTTGACGATCTGGAACCAGTCGCCCTGCTCGCCGCCGATGTTCCCGAGGCCGGGGCCGCCGCGCATGATGTCCACGACCACGATGGGCAGCTCGGCCCCCGCCGCGTAGGAGACGCCTTCCATCATGAGGCTGATCCCGGGGCCCGAGGAGGCCGCCATGGTCCGCTCGCCGGCGGAGGCGGCCCCGTAGAGCATGTTGATCGCCGCCAGCTCGCTCTCGGCCTGCAGGAACGTCCCCCCGCACAGCGGGAAGAGCCGGGCCGCGGTCTCGGCGATCTCGCTCGCCGGCGTGATCGGGTAACCGTAGAAGGAGCGGCAGCCGGCGAGCAGCGCGCCGTAGACGGCGGCCTCGTTTCCCTTCATGAGAACGGGAGCCGAGAGGCCGGTCTGGCGCTCACGCCGCTGCGCGTTCACGCGGGTCTCCTTTGAGGACGGTGATCGCGCCCGGCTCGGGGCACGCGTAGAAGCAGTGCGAGTCCGCGCGGCAGGCCTCGAGCTTGAACCGGACCGGGTGATACCCCTGGTGGTTCAGGAGGGTCGAGAGCTCGAGCGCCTGCTCGGGACAGACCGCGATGCACAGGCCGCATCCCTTGCACTCCTCCTCGTGGACGACGACCCAGCCCCTCGGGTTCGCGCTCGCCATCGCCGTGCCTCCCTCGGACGGAAACCCTCCTCGAGGCGCTCGGGGACGGTGCCCGGGCCGCAGGTCGCGGGGGGGTTCCGACCGCCTCGCACCCGGAAGCGCTCCCGCTCTTTCCCCGCGGACCGCGCTCCAGCGACTTCCGCGTCGTGCTGCCCTCGTTTCCGGGGCCGCCGTCCCCGTGAGAGCCTGGAGCACCCTCCATGCCAGGCGGAATCCTCCAAGGCGCGAGCAATGTCGCCTCGCGACTGCAACTTCTGCGTCCGGCGCGCCCGGCGCGGTTGCTCCTTGCGGCAGGCTGTGGCCGGGTCGAAAAGAGGATCGAGGCAGGCGGGAAGAGCGCCGGGGCGGCGCCGATGCTCCGTAGCGCGATCGTCGCCAGGATCGGCGCCACGACCGTCGAGAACACCGCCGCTGCGAGCCGTCCGAGGCGGGCCCTCCCGAGAGCGGCTCCGACGACGGGGCCGGCGACGCCGGCCTCGATCGCCCGCGCGATGCCCCGCCCGATGAGCGAGGATCGACTCGCTGTTGCGGTCGAGAGGAGCCCGAGGGTATACGACAGGCCGAGCAGGCTGCCGCACCTCGGCCGGACGCGGCAGCCTCGCGCCAGCCGCGGACTCCGACTCTCGCCGCGAGCCACGCGAGGCACCCGACCAGGGCGAGGTACGACAGGCAACCCACGGGAATCGGAGCGAACGCTCGCTCGCGGGGCAGGACGAACGGCCCTGCGTTCGCGTAGAGCCATGCCAGGATTCCGGCATGGACGAAGAAGTCCACGCCGATCACGGCGAGCCAGCGCGAGGAGCGCTCGTGCCGCCGACCGCGAGGCGGTCGGTCTGCCGGACTGTCTCGTGTCCACGCCCTCCCGGCGCCCAGGCCACGCTCGGAACGGCGACCGCCCCGCCGGTCGGGGCGGGACGATCGGGCGGGCGCCCGCGCGGCCCGACTGGACCGCACGGGAGGTGCGCTTCGCGCTCCCGTACGAGGGCGAGGAGCCCGCGGCTCGGCGGCTGCAGCTTGCGCCGATGCGCTACGCTCCTCGGACCGCCATTGTCGCCAGCGGTCCGCGCCCGCGGTTCGCTCCGCCGCCGCTTCCCCGGGAGCACGGTGCCTGGGCCATGCTCGTCGTTCCCGCGTGCCTCGGGTGGGCCGCGGCAGGACGGCTCGCGCCGGCCTCGCTCGCTGGTGCAGCCGGGGTCGCCGCGCTGTTCCTGGCCAGAGCGTGGCTGCTCTCGGCGATCCGCGACTCGCGCAGGAGGGGCACGGGCCCGAGCAGCGATGCGGCCGCCTGGCTCTGGGGAATCGCAGCCGCTGCGGCGGGGATGGCCGGACTCGCCGCAGCCGTGACGATGGCGCCGCCGGAGGCGGCAGCGACCGCCGGAGTGTCGGCCGCAGCCGTCGTGCTCCTCGGCACTGCGCAGTTCGGGTCGAGCCTTCTCGGTCAGGGCAGGAGCGTCGCGGCGGAGCTCGCCGGAATCGCCGGGCTCTGCGCCTGCGGTCCTCTCGCCGCGGCCTCGGCCGGCGTCGCCGACGTCGGGATGGCGGCGTCCACCGGGGTTCTGTCGTTCGCCTACTTCGTTTCGAGCTTCGCTTCCGTGCGCGCGTTCCAGCCTCGGAAGAAAAAGATGGGGCGAGCCTCGTGCCTCGCGATCCATCTTCTGCTCGGGGCCGCGCTCGCCGGTCTCGTGCCCGTGGGATGGCTCTCCCCGGCGGCGCTTCTCGCCTTCCTGCCCGCCTTCGCGCGCCTCTTCTGGTACGCGGCGTCCCCGCCGGCGAGCCTGCCGGCTCTCGGCTGGCGGGAGGTCGCCTCCGCCTCGGCCTTCGCCGCCTCGGCCGCGACGGTGCTCCTCGTCTCGGGAGACGCGGGCGGGCCGTGAGGGGCCGCCCGCAGGGCCGGCCCCTCGCGCGCGGGCCCTTACGGCATCGGCTGCGTCGGACCGCTCGCCTGCCGGCAGGCGGCCGTTTCCCCGACGCAGTACGGGCGCATCATCTCGTTGTCCTCGTGCTCGAGGATGTGGCAGTGCCACACGAACAGCCCCTCGAGATCGAACCGCGCCTTCACGCGGGTGACCTCTCCGGGATAGGCGATCACGGTGTCCTTGAAGCCGGTCTCCCAGGGCTCGGGCGGACGCGGATCGCCGAGCAACTGCGCCGGGGCCACCGCCATTCCCTCCTCGTCGGTGACGAGAGCCTGGCGGTCCACCACCTGGAACTGGACCAGGTGGATGTGGATCGGGTGGGCGTCGGCGGTGAAGTTGTAGATCTCCCACACCTCCGTCGCCCCGACTCCCGCGTTCTCCGTGACGGCCTCGCTCCAGGTCGCGGCCACGGGCATGCCGTCGGCATCCAGCGTGCCGAGCAGCGCCGCCGTGGGCCCGAACGGCTCGCCCTCGAGGTCGAGGACCACGTTGCCCGCTTCGTCGGTCTCGACGAAGAGGGTCCTCGACTCCTCCTCGTTCAGGGAGAGCCGGCGCGTGTGGGAGGCGGCGCCGAGGGGCGCGATCGTCGGCAGCACGAGCTGGTCCGGGGGGGTGGTCTTGTCCGGACCCCTCGGCCTCACGACGCGGAACTCGAGGATCTGGCCCGTCGTTTCGGGATCCGCGGGCTCGAACTCGACGCCGGGCCGCCCTCCTCCGAACGGCTCGTCGGGGCCCAGATTGAGGAGCCGCAGCCTCGTGCCCGCGGGCACCGCCCCGAAGTCCACGATCACATCGGCGCGCTCGGCCGGGCCGAGCAGCAGCTGCTCGACCCGCAGCGGAGCGGGCAGGAACCCTCCCTCGGTCCCGATCCACCAGAACGGCAGCCCGCCCTCGAGCTTCAGGACCAGGAACCGCGAGTCGCAGCCATTGAGCAGCCGGAAACGGTAGCGCCGCTGCTCGACCTCGAGGTAGGGCCACGTCCGGCCGTTGACGACGATCGCGTTGCCGAAAAACTCCGGGTTCCAGATCGGGGCGGCGTCGCTCGGGCCCAGGTTCGTCCCGTCCGGGTAGACCGCCTCGTCCGGGATGAACGGGATCCGGAGCTGCTGCGGCTCGAGACCCTCGAAGAAGGCGCGGTCGGACGGATAGAACAGGGATCCGTCGGAACGGAAGGAGCGATCCTGGATCGCGATCGGGATCTCGTAGTAGGCGGTGCCGGGGGGATCGCCGAGCGCGGGAGCCGGTCCGGGCAGGACGGCGGGCCTGCCCTTCCGATCGAGCACCTTGTCGTCGGGGCCGCCGCGAAGGAGGTAAAACCCGGCGGGCCCGGCGACCACGTTCAGGCGCGTCATGCCGAGCGTGTGATCGTGGTACCAGAGCGTGGCGGCCCTCATGTCGTTCGGGTATTCGAAAACGGCGCTGCCCGGCTGCCAGTCCGCGCCGAGCGGCGAGGCGGCGCGAAACGTCTGGTAGAACGAGCCGGTCGTGTAGGTGCCGGCGGGGATGTTCCTCGCCGCGGGCAGGTACCAGGCCTCGGGGAAGCCGTCCGCCCACTCGTAGGTCTCCGCACCGTGGACGTGGACGACGATCGGCACGGGGCCGCGGTAGGGCTCCGGGCTCCTTCCCGCGCAGTCGCGTCCGCTCGCCGAGGGATGCCGGCAGTCCCCCGGCGGGTTCGCCCAGTGGAGCGTCTGATCCACCGGGAGCAGGTGCGGCAGGTAGTCGCCGTTCGCGTCCACGAGATCGTTGATCCACTTGACGCGCACGGGGGTCCTCCACTTGGCCTCGATGGTGAACGACGGAGCGTGGAAGCTGCCGCCCTGTTCCACCGTGCCCGGCTGCGCGACGGCCCCGTAGCCCCAGAGCGTCGTCTTCGGCATCCCCGGCGGCAGCACCTGCTGCTCGAACTGCCGCACGGCGATCTCGTAGTAGTCCGCGCTCTTGCCGCCCGGCATGGGGATCTTCGCCACCCTCGGCATCGCGGGCGGGACGACGAGTGGCGCCTGGTACTTCGGGATCGAGGCCGGGTCGAGGCTCCCGCCCGGGATCGCGGCGATCGCCGCTCGCCCCAGCGCAGGCGCCAGCGCGGCCGCCGCCAATAGGACGAACGCTGTCCGTGCCCCTCTCATGGCATTCCCCTCCTCCACAGCGAGCCGGGGCATCCCCGTCGGCTCAGCCCGTCGGGTCCCCGACCGTGCGGTGCCCCCGGTTGCGAGGACTTTGCCGCGAGGGAGAGAGAAAAGGGATCCGCTACGTCCTGTGCGTGGCTCGGCCGCAACGAGGCCGGCACGAGGAGCGGGCACTCGCGGCCTCGAAGCGAGATCGAAAAGGGCGTCCGTCGAGAGGAGCCCGCAACGGTTTCGCGAGCAACCGTCCCCCTGCGCGCCGGCCCCGCAAGTGCTTCGCGGGTTCCGCGGTAGCGCGAAGGGAAGCTGCGCCACCCGCGAAGATCGCGAGCCGGCGGGATCGAGATCCTCTGCGCCACGACAAGCGTGGCCGGCACCATTCCCCGACCCGGGCGGGCCACGAAGACGCGCGAGGTGCGGGGCCGCGCGGCGAGCGCGCTGAAGCCATGCTCGCCGCCCGGTGGACGGAACGGAGCTTGCACGCGCCGAAGGGAGGTTTCCGAAGGGGCGGTCGGGGGTCATCGGTCTTGGTGCGAGGCGAACTCCGAGCGTCCCCTTCGCTGCCGTTTCCCGAGGAGGGCTTCCCATGAGCGAAGGCGCCGCATCCCCGGCCCGCCTCTTGCCGAAGACCCGCCGGAGCCCGGCTCTCCCGCTCGGCGCGATCGCGGCCATCCTCGTGTGGGTCCCCTGGGCCGTCCTCCTCTCGGCCCCCGACGTGCCCACCGAGATCCAGCAGCCCGGCACGCAGCCCCGCGAGGTGCCCTCGTTCACGAGCCCCGACAACTGCGACAACTGCCACGGCAACATCACCCAGACGACGAACCCTGGCCAGGAGAAGGAGCGCGAGCCGGGCTTCGGATGGCGCGGCGGCATGATGGCCAACGCGGGCCGGGACGCCCTCTTCTGGGCCACGCTCGCCGTCGCGGAGCAGGACTTCCTCCCCGATCCCGATCCGAATCGGAGGGGAGGCGCCGGCGACCTCTGCATCCGCTGTCACAGTGTGGGAGGGTGGATCAACGGACACTCCACGCCCACCGACGGAAGCAACCTCAGCACGACGAGCGAGGCGGACGGAGTCGAGTGCGAGTTCTGCCACCTCCTGGTGGATCCGGACCCCCCTGTGAACGTCCCTGGCACGACCGAGGTGCAGAACGCGCCCTTCGAGGCCTACGACCCCGTGACGGGCGAGGCGTACCGGGGCTCCGGGCAGTACGTGCTCAACGGGAACGGCACGCGCCTGGGACCCTACGCCGATGCCAACGCCAAGCACCCGGTGCTCCAGTCGTCCTTTCACCGGCGGTCGGAGCTGTGCGGGACGTGCCACGACGTGAGCAATCCCGCGGTCGGGGACCTGGCCCACAACAACGGCGCCCAGGAGATCCCGCTGGCGCCGGGCAGCTTCTCCGGGGTGCTCGGCTCGCCCGTGGACGGGAAGGCGGCCTTCAACAACCCGCCCTACAAGTACGGCGTGGTGGAGCGAACCTCGAGCGAGTGGACGGCCAGCCTCTATGACACGCTCCGGGTCCGGGACTTCGCCACGCTGCCCGCCGACCTCAAGGTTCCCGGAGGCGCGATCGAGCGCGCGTACCAGCGCGCGATGGCACAGGCGGCCAATGCGAACCGGCCGGACTACAGCGACGGCACGGTGCGCTACTTCACCTGCCAGACGTGTCACATGTCGGCGTCCACCGGGTTCGGCTGCAACAAGGCCGGCACTCCCGAGCGCGCCGACCTCCCGCGCCACGATCAGACAGGCAGCGGCTACTGGATGCCGGACGTGATCAAGTACCAGGATTCGAAGGGCACGCTCCGGCTGGGGGGCGGCCTCACCCGGACGCAACGGGAGGCGCTCGATGCCGGCAAGATCCGGGCCCGGGAGATGCTCGAGAGCGCCGCATCGCTGTCGGCCGCGCAGTCGGGAGGCGCTGTCTCGGTCCGCGTGACCAACCTGACCGGCCACAAACTGCCCACCGGCTACCCCGAGGGCCGGCGGATGTGGATCAACGTCAGGTGGTTCGACGCCGCCGACGCACTCGTGAAGGAGGAGGGCGCCTACGGGCCGATCGGGCGCAGCGTGAACGACAACGCCGGCGTGGCCCACCCGGTGCACTCGCTCCTCGATTTGACCGGCACGGTCGTCTACGAGGCCAGGCCCGGAATGGACCCGCAGTGGGCGAGCCAGCTCCTGGGTCTCGGCTACTCGCCCGCGCTGCCGCTCGCATACGATCGGATGACCGACGCTGTGACGCTGACCCTCGGCCAGCTCGCCTCCGAGCCCCCCGGCAGCAGCCACAAGACGTTCCACTTCGTGCTGAACAACGTGATGGCCTCCGACACGCGGATCCCGCCCTACGGGTTCCGGTACGACGAGGCGCGGCTGCGAAACGCGCTGCCGGTGCCCACGAACCAGTTCGGCGACCCCGGCCCCGGGGGTGCCTACAACCACTGGGACGAGAGGTTCTTCCCGATCCCTGCCCGGGCGGTCCGGGCGGAGGTCCGCCTGTACTACCAGCAGACCAGCTGGGAGTACGTCCAGTTCCTGTGGCTCGGGAACGACCGGCTCAACGGTTTCCTCGCCAACGAAGGGCGCAATCTCCTGGACGCTTGGCTCAACACCGGGATGTCCCCTCCGTTGGAGATCGCCTTCGCCACCGCCGCCGTGACGCCGGCGCCGGCGCCCGGGGAGGCATCGCGCCAGGGATCGCCTGGGGAGCAGATGCGCGCCCGCTACGACAAGGCGACCGGACAGATCGAGGTGTCCTACACACCCGCCTGCGATGCCTCCGACCACACGATCTACTGGGGCGATCTGGCGAGCATCTCGACCTACGGCTACTCCGGCGCGGAATGCTCGGTGGGAAGCTCGGGCAGCGCGTCCTTCGATCCCGGCCTCCCCGACGCGTTCTTCCTCGTCGTCGGGAACAACGGATCGGTGGAGGGCTCCTACGGCACGGACAGCTCCGGGACGGAACGCCCGGAGGACACCCAGACGACGGGCTGCGACCTGCCGCAGGATCTCACGGGGACCTGCGATCCGCCTTGAAGAGGGCGCGTCGGAGCTCGCCCGGCCGGAGCGTGCGCGGGCAGGCGGAGCGGCGTCCCATCCGAGGGGCCGACCGTCCGCGGTCGGACCGAGCGCACGGCGCGCTCGGCGACGAGGCATCCGGCGCCGGGGACGCGGTCGCGACCTGCGGCGGGTTCAGCCGCAGAGGCCCGGCACCCCGGTCGAGGGCGCGACCGCGTCGCCGTCGCGCTCGATGACGACCTCTTCGAGCCGATCGGCTCGAAACGAGGCGCGCAGGAAGAGCCTCCGCCGCCAGCGGGGATCCGGCTCCGGCCGGTCCTCGCGGAAGTGAGCGCCGCGGCTCTCCTCGCGGATCGAGGCCGCATGCAGGAGCAGGCGGGCGACCGTGACGAGGTTGCGGAGCCCGGCGCCCGCCGCCTCTCGCTCGACCGCCTCGATGTCGGCGAGACCGCGCGCGAGCCCTTCCCCGTCGCGGAACACGCCGCAGCGGTCCGAAAGAATCCGCCGCAGGCGGGCCTCGAGAGGCGCCGCGGTGCCCTGCGGCTGCGACGTCGCCGGGGACCCGAGGCCGGCCGCTCTGCGCAGGGCGGTGTCGCCCGCCTGCGGTGCGGGAGCAGAGGCGTGGACGTCGGCGGCCACGCGCATGCCGAACACGACGGCTTCGAGCAGCGAGTTGCTCGCGAGCCGATTCGCCCCGTGGACGCCGCTGGCGGCCACCTCGCCGCAGGCCCACAGGCCCGGCAGCGACGTCCGCCCGCTCGAGTCCACCGCGATGCCTCCCATGTGGAAGTGGGCCGCAGGCCGCACGGGAAGCAGGTCCGCTCGCGGATCGAGCCCCGCGGCCCGGCACCGCGCGAGGAGCCCGGGAAATCGCTCCGCGAGGCGCCCCGCGGCAGCGCGCCTCGCGTCGAGGAACGCCCCCGCTCCGGCCTCCAGGGCC